>CALFMA010000076.1 GCA_937880065.1 uncultured Ruminococcus sp. | reverse complement strand
GCACCCCATTTTGCACCCCACCTGAGTGGAAATACAAAGGCTGTAACCGTAGCTGTATTCCATTAAAACGGTTTCTACAAAATTCCCGTCAGAAAGCCTATATAGATATTTTACAGTATTATCTATACAAGATTCAAGTCTTTTTTGCACAAATAGTCCATTTATACAAAAAAATTCTTTTAAACGCTCTCTCAATTGTATAGAAATATCAGTCATTTTGTCGAAATCGGGAACTTTTTTTACGTGCAGCCATTGAAAAATCTGCTTTGCTCTGAATTTCTTTTCGCCCATTTCCACAAGAGCCGATTCAAGCTCTTTTAAGTTAAGGCTTAAAATATCAATTTTTTCCAACGCTGCACCTCCTGTTACTTTATTTTTTTAAGCTTTGCAACGAAAAATCCATCGCCGCCGAAATCGTCGGGGAAGAATGTCACGGGATTTGAATATTTCCTGCCCCTTATTTCGGAAATATCAGCTAAAACAATATCGGGATTATTTTTCAGAAGCCGTTCAATAACTTCCTCATTTTCCGCTTTTCGCACGGTGCAGGTGGAGTAAACCATTTCTCCGCCAATAGCAAGATAGTTCAAAGCGTTCTGAGCAATATTGTACTGAATTTCGGGAAGCCGTTCAAATTCCGACAAGCTTTTGTACTTGATTTCAGGCTTATGGGAAATAACTCCAAAGCCCGAACAGGGTACGTCACAGAGGATTTTCGTGCATTTCGGAATGTCCTCGTTATACGCCGAGGCATCTCCCGATTTTGCCGATATATTGGGAAGTCCAAGACGTTCCGCACCCTCGCTGATAAGCTTTACACGCTTTTCGTGGAGGTCAAAGGCATGGATTTCTCCCCTGCCATTCATCATCTCCGCCATTGTGAAAGTCTTGCCGCCGGGAGCAGCACAAATATCGAGAACAACGTCATTTTCAGTTGGGGCAAGAACCTCACAGCAAATCTGAGAGGAAATATCCTGCACGTGGAAAAATCCCGATTTAAAGGCATTTGTGCCGATTACTCCGCCATTTTCAAGACGGCAGCACAATTGGTCATCGGTGGAAAGCTCCACATTTCCCAGAGCCTTTACAAGTTCCTCATAGGAGCATTTCAGAGGATTTCTGCGGATAAATGTCGCCTTTTCATCGCCAACGGAAAACTCCGCAAAAGCCTTCGCCCTGTCCTCGCCGTAGTCATTCACAAGGCTGCGGATAAGCTCAACAGGAATGGAATACATCACGGAAAACCGCTTTATATCGTCCTTTTCCTCTTTTGCGAAAAGCTTTTTGCCGCCTCTTATGAAGTTTCGCAGAACAGCATTTACCATTCCCGACGCACTTGTTTTGCCGAACTGCTTAGCAAGCCGCACGCTTTCATTAACCGCCGCATTATCGGGAACGCTGTCCATATATAAAATCTGATAAACTCCGCACCGCAATATAGTTACAATTATGCTGTCCATTTTCGCCAAAGGACGAGCGCAATATTGTGCTAAAATGTAGTCAAGAGTTATCCTCCGCTGAATTACGCCATAGTAAATCGCTGTGCACAGCTTTTTCCCCTGAGCGTCCAGATCGGAGCGTTCAAGTCCGCTGTTCAGCTGAATATTTGAATAACTGTCGTTTTTCAAAGTTTTGTCAAGCAGCTTTGCCGCCGTATATCTTGCATCAATCATTTCTGCCTCTCACTCTCATCACAAGGGTTAAAAGGTGGAGAAGTGATGTCACAAGTGCTGTAACATAGGTCATTGCCGCCGCTGTCAGGACTTTTTTCGCCTTTGGAACTTCATCGGCTTCGAGAATATACTGCCCCTCCAGAGTTCTCATGGCTCTGTAGCTTGCATTAAGTTCCGTCGGCAGCGTTACAATCTGAAACAGCACAACCGCCATAAACATATAAATGCCGATATTTGCCACAATTGGAGTGTTGACCATAGTCAGACCGATTACAAAAACGATGTGCCAGAACTGGGAGCAGATGTTCACCACAGGCACGATTTTGGAGCGCATCTCCATTGGAGCATACTGTTCAGCGTGCTGGCAGGCATGGCCGCACTCGTGAGCCGCAACGCCGATTGCCGCAATTGAACGGCTGCCGTAAACGCTGTCGGAGAGCCTTACAACGCCCTCATTGGGTGAATAATGGTCGCTGAGATTGCCATGAACACGCTCAATGCGGATATGGCTCAATCCGTTGCTGTCAAGAATCTGCCTTGCCACCTGTTCAGCGGTATAACCACGAGATGAAGCCACTTTGCTGTACTTTTTATAAGTCAGCGTAACTCCAAGCTGTGCAATAACGGGCAAAATCAACATCAGCAAAAAATAAATTAAATAATTCATTCAATTCTCCTGTTAACCCAGTTTAAGTCCTTTTTCAAGCTTTCTGCCACGGAGGAAGTCAGCGGTTTTCATACGCTTTGCACCCTCAAGCTGAATTTCCGTGAACAGCACAACACCGTCACCACAGCTTACCGCAAACTTATCGGCATCAACAATTGTGCCAGCCTCGCCCATAGCAATATTGTGCGAAATTTCAGAGGAAAATACTTTAAGACGCTTGCCGTTCATCATTGTAAATCCGCTTACACCTCTTATTGTGTTGTGAATTTCCTCTGCTGATTTTGTAAAATCAAGGCTGCTCATATCCTTTGTAATCATGGGAGAATAGCAGCTGAGGGAATCGTCCTGCTTTTCAGGGGAAAGTGAACCCTCCTCAACAGCCTTTAAAGTTTCAGCAAGAACCTCGCCGCCCATAGCTGCAAGTCTGCCGTAAAGCTCGGAATATGTTTCATTTTCGCCTATTTCCGTGGATTTCTTGATAAGCATATCTCCCGTATCAAGTCCCTCGCTCATCTGCATTGAAGTAACTCCCGTTACCTTTTCGCCGTTGAGCAGTACCCAGTTAATGGGAGCAGCACCCCTGTACTTTGGCAGAAGCGATGCGTGAATGTTGATACAGCCATACTTTGGAAGCTCCAAAATTTCCTTTGGAAGAATCTGTCCGTAAGCTGTTACCACTATCAAATCGGGAGCAATATTGTGCAAAATCTCCATTGATTTTTCAGCGTCCTCGCCCTTTCGCAGGGAAAGGGGCTGATATACAGCAATGCCGTATTCCTCTGCCGCCGCCTTGACGGGAGTAGGAATCATCTTGTATCCTCTGCCCTTTGGCTTGTCGGGCTGAGTGAAAACAGCTGCAACCTCGTGTTCTGATTCAGCAAGAACACGCAGGCATGGCACCGCAAAATCGGGAGTTCCCATAAAAACAATTTTCAAGATTAACCCTCCTCGGGAACGTAGAATTCCTCTACGATTTCAGTAAATACGTGACCGTCAAGGTGGTCATTTTCGTGGCATACGCACTGTGCACCAAGTCCTGTAAATTCACGGGTAAACCAGTTTCCGTCCCTGTCCTGAGCCTTCAAAACAGCCTTTTCGGGACGAGTTACATAGCCCCACACATTAGGACATGAAAGGCAGCCCTCCTGCACACGCTGTTTGCCGCTTTTTGTGAGAATTTCGGGATTTATAGCCTCAATTCTGCCCTCGTCAAGGTGCATGATGAACACACGTCTGCAAATTCCGACCTGTGGAGCCGCAAGACCTACGCCCTGTGCCTTTTCGAGAGTTTCGTGCATATCGTCGAGAAGAATTGCCAATTTATTATCAAACTTCTCCACAGGGCGGCAAACCTTGTGAAGTGACTCGTCTTTATCTGTTAAAATTTTTCTGTAAGCCATTTTTTATCCTCTTTACACGCCAACATCGCCGTTAATATCGGCATAGAAGGCAATTTTTTTCATTTCCTTCAACTTCGCTCCCTCGGTGAGGAGTGAGCTGATAAAACCTCGCATTTCTGCGGTATTCTTCATTTTTATAATTATTCTCCAGCGGAATTTTCCGTTGAGTCTGCCATAAGATGCCCTTACAGGTCCGAGAACACGAACAGGAGTTTTCGGCTGTAATTGGGAGAGTTTCGTATTCATAAGCTGAATTACGGCAGCTGCTCCCCCTCTGACTTCTTCCTCATCTGTGCCTGCAAAGCAGAGAATACACATATCGCACAAAGGCGGAAAAATCAACGCACGGCGTATGGCGATTTCCTCGTTGTAAAATCCCTTGAAATCCTGTGCCGCCGCTAAATTCATAATATAGTGGTCGGGCATAAATGTCTGCAAAACTGCTCTGCCCTTTCGTTCACCACGGCCGCCTCGCCCTACAACCTGCGTTATAAGGGAAAAAGTTCGCTCATAGCTTCGGAAATCTCCGGCATAGAGAGCCTTGTCAATGGAAAGAACTCCCACCAAAGTGACATTGGGGAAGTCAAGTCCCTTGCCTATCATCTGAGTTCCCACCATTATATCATATTCGCCGTTCTTGAACTCGGAGAAGCCTTTTTCGTAGGAATATCGGGAAAAAGTCGTATCTGCGTCCATTCGGAGAATACGTGCCGCAGGGAAGAACATTTTCAGTTCTTCTTCAAGCCTTTGCGTACCGAATCCCATACTTTTAAGCCTGTTTGAGCCGCAGGCAGGGCATACGGTGGCAGGTTCCTGTGCAAATCCGCAATAGTGGCACATAAGCTTGCCGTTTTTGCGGTGATATGTCAGGGGAACTGAGCAATTTGGGCAATAAATTGGCTGATAGCAGTCAACACAGCTTATAATTGTGTGAAATCCCCGTCGGTTCAGCAGGAGAATACTCTGCTCCCCTCGTTTGAGATTTGAATTGACCTCATCTATCAGTTGCTGGCTGAATTCCGTAGGATTTCCCGAAATTCGCTCCAAATTCATATCAACAATTGAAACATCGGGCAGAGATGCCGAATTATAGCGGTTTTTCATTTCAAGGAGCTTATAAACTCCCCTTTCCGCCAGATAATAGCTTTCAATTGAGGGTGTAGCCGATGCTAAAAGCAGGGTTGCACCGTGATATGCACATCTTTGTTTTGCAACATCGTGGGCATGGTATCGGGGAGAACTGTCAGATTTATACGACCTTTCGCCCTCCTCGTCAATTATAATAAGCCCAATATTATCAGCAGGGGCAAATACAGCACTCCTCGTACCGATTATGATATCCGCATCGCCCCGTTTTATTCTTTTGTATTCGTCAAGTCTTTGACCGAGAGATAATCCGCTGTGGATTACAGCTACCCTTTCGCCGAAAAGCGCTCTGAATCTTTTCAGAACCTGCGGTGTAAGACCGATTTCGGGAATAAGGAGCATTGCCCTCCGCCCAAGTCTGACGGTATTGTGGATAAGCTTTTCAAAAACCGATGTTTTGCCGCTTCCCGTAACACCGTGAAGCAGAAACACACCTGCATTTTTTTCTGAAACCGCCTTGAAAACTTCGTCATGAACACTCTGCTGTTCCTCTGAAAGTACCGTAGAATCGGGATTTATTCGCTCCTCGCTGCCGTCATCGACACCTCTGAGCAGTTCCATATCGTATTCTTCGGCTGCACCATTTGCCACAAGCCGCTTGAAAACGGACTCCGTAAAGCCGCACATATATGCCGCTTCTTTGACAGATGCAGTTCCCCATTCCTGAAGAAAATCCGCTGCCCTTTCCTGCTTTGGAGTAAGTCGGAAAGCGGTGGGATTGCAGAGAAAATCATAGCTAAGGCGAATCATTCGCACCGTGGCATCGCCAACAGCCTGTTTAAAAGTATTCTCGGAGGTCAATGCCCCTGCGTCAAGCAATTCGTCCACATAGAGCCTGCCATTTTCAGCAATGTAATTTTTCAAAAGCTCTGTTAAAATTGCCTTATCTTCAAGGGATTCAAGCACCTCTAAAAGCTTTTTGGCATTTTCGGAAAGGGTATCGGTTTCGCTGAAACTTTTTGAAAGCCGAAAATTTTCCTCTGCACTTATGCTCATAGCAGGTGGGAGCATTGCCTTTATTCCGTCATACCACGTACAGAAAGTGCGGTCATGAAGAAACTCCGCCAGCTTCAACTGCTCCTCATTCAGCACAGGTTCGGAATCAATAAGGGCGGCAACAGGTTTAAGGGATTTTTCATCACCCTCGGTAAATCCCATTGCAACGCCGACTCTACGCCGATTTCCTCTGCCAAAGGGAACAAGCACACGGCAGCCCCTTTTCAGCTCCATATCCTGTGGGATACGATAACTGAAAAGCATATCAAAGGAATAAGCCGTGCCGCTGACAGCAATTTCCGCTATCAAGGATTATTCCTCGCCGAGAGTGCTTACGATTTTGCTCTTGCCGCTTGCAAGCTCCTCAACAGCAGTCTTAACGGGCTTTTCCTCGAGAGTTTCACCGTTTTTGTACAATTCCTCTGAAATTTCTCTTGCACGTTTTGCAACGGCAATTACGAGGGAGTAACAACTCTCATTCTTTGAAATTATCTGGTTTACTGCAGGTCTAAGCATTTTTGATAACCTCCTCTATAAATTCAGCCTGTGCAGATGTTTTAAGCTGTTCCGAGCGAATAACCGCAAAGAAGTCGCTTACAGCATCTTCCAGAGCATCATTAACAATTATATAATCATATTTATCCATATACGGCAATTCGGTAATTGCCGCAGCAATACGCTTTTCTATAACCTCCTGAGTTTCCGTGCCTCTCTTATTAAGACGGCGGCGAAGCTCATTTACAGAGGGCGGAGCGATAAACACGAACAGAGCGTCAGGACGAAGCTGACGTACTTTCATAGCACCCTGAATTTCAATTTCAAGAATGACATTTATCCCCTTTTCGAGATAGCTGTCAACTTCCGTTTTCAGAGTACCATAGAAATTTTCGCAGTATTCCGCATACTCAAGAAATTCGTCATTTGAAACCTTTTTTTCAAATTCCTCCTTTGAGATAAAGAAGTAATTCACACCGTCGATTTCGCCTGTTCTCGGCTGTCTTGTAGTTGTTGAAACTGAGCAATGAAAGGAATTATCCTTTAAAATTTCAGCCAGCATCGTACCTTTTCCGCAGCCTGAGGGAGCTGAAAATACAATAAGTCTGCCTTTATTCATCTGCCTCTGAACCTCCGTTTTCATTTATTCTTGAAGCAAGAGTTTCAGTTATAAGGGACGAAAGGACGATATGTCCGCTGTCCATAACAATAACTGCTCTTGTCTTTCTGCCATATGTAGCATCAATAGCTCTGCCGTCGTCCTTAGCCTCCTGAATAAGCCGCTTTATGGGGGCGGATTCGGGGCTTATGACCGTTACAATTCTCTCTGCGGAAATCATATTTCCGTAGCCAATATTTATCATTTTCATATTATTCTATATTCTGAATCTGCTCTCTGATTTTTTCAAGTTCGGCTTTCATATCAACAACAATTTTTGTGATATTCAAATCCTGAGCCTTTGAGCCGATTGTATTGACCTCTCTGTTCATTTCCTGCACGATAAAATCAAGCTTTCTGCCGATAGTTTCATCGGAATTCACAAGTTCACGAAGCTGTGAAATATGGCTTCTCAGGCGGACAGTTTCCTCATCAACTGCAATTTTCTCTGCGAAAATAGCGGCTTCTGTGAGAATTCGCTGCTGGTCAATATCCTTGCCCTCCAGCACTTCGCTCAGCTTCTTGTAAAGTCTTTCACGATAGCTTTCAACAGTTTGGGGAGAAAGTTCCTCAACCTTGCCCACCATTTCAACGATGAAATCAGCCTTTGAAAGCACGTCATTACGCATCTTTTCGCCCTCTGTTTCACGCATTTTCACAAAGCGTTCAAGAGCCTCATTGGCAACTGTTGAAACATCGTTCCAGATTTCGTCCTCGTCATCGGGAGTTTTCTGCACGATGAAAACATCGGGAAGTCGAATAAGATTTGAAAGCGTCAGGTCATCGGCAACCCCAAGCTCATCGGCAACTCCACGGAGTGCCTTGACATAGCCATCTGCAACGCCCTTATTTATAGCAATCTCAGTATCTCTGCCCTCGATATTGTTTATGGAAACCGAAACGTCAACCTTACCACGGGAAATGCCCGATTTAAGCAACGCTTTAAGCTTTTCGTCAATGTAATTATATGTTCTCGGAACACGGGAATTATACTCATAGTACCTGTGATTTACAGAGCGTATTTCAACAAGAATATCTCTGCCGTTAATTATCATTTGTGACCTGCCATAGCCAGTCATGCTTTTTATCACCGAACCGCCCTCTTTCGTTAAAATTAATACACAATGCGTAAATTTACGCATAACTACACTATTTTATTATACCACGTTTTACAGGAAAATGCAAGGGGTAGATTCTTGGTAAAACGCACAAAAAAGGGACGCCGAAGCGTCCCTTTAATTATGCTATTTTTTAGTAATTAACAAATTACTTTACAGCAGCCTCGTACTCGTCAGCTGTCATTGGGAAATCAGTATTCTTGATAAGACCAGCGTCGCATGCCTGGATAGCAAGACCGTCAGCAACTGTAAGACCCTTACCGTTGTCGATAACGTCAGCGTTAGCCTTACCCTCAGCAGAGATTGTGTACTTATCGCCGTTAGCGAGGTGCTGGAAGATAGCAGCAGCGTCAGCGATTGTTACCTTGCCGTCGCAGTTAGCGTCACCCCAGAGTACATCTTTAGGATCTGTTGTAGGCTTCTCTGTAGGCTTCTCTGTAGGCTTCTCTGT
>CALFMA010000075.1 GCA_937880065.1 uncultured Ruminococcus sp. | reverse complement strand
TTATGCAAAAAAGCCAAGCTTTCGCTTGACTTTTTCGACAGACTGGGGCGGATATTATCCGCCTGTAATCACCGTTGTTTAAGAAATCATTGTAAGCAGCAAATCCCAGTACGTATGTAATGCAATAGGTACAAGAATATTTCTGCTTTTGATAAAACTCCAACTGAAAATAATGCTCAATATTATAATTGGTACAAAGCTAAAACCTGTAAAAGCAGTAATGAATATTCCGTTGTGTATCCATATTGGGAAATGAATTGCAAGGAACATAAGGGAATTTACCAATACAGCCTGCCATTTTTTATCTTCACGGAATGTTACGTTAAGAAGCAAACCACGGAATACAATTTCCTCGGTCAATCCCACAGATATGAAAATTATTATATCATCTATACCGAAACTTTCCGATATGGCAATTTTTCCGTTCAGAACAAAAGAATTGCACAGTAAAAAAATTGTAAAAATAATAAAAATCGGCAGATATTTCAGAACATTTACCTTAGTTGAAAACATTTCTTTTAAGGGTATGTACACATCATCTTTGAAATATTTTATAAGTGCAATTGCAGGTATTGTCCACAGAAGATTTTTTATAACAACTTCTTTCATAAATTCTGTTATTACTTCATTTTTTAATGCGTTGTCAATAGCATTTTTGAAAATTAATTCCATAGCCGCCCATAAAGCGTAAAATATAATGGAATAGATTATTAATACTTTCGTTTTCTTTTTCTTTGTCATATTTCTTCTCCTTGTAATAAATATATACCCTTTTTCTTGCAACTATTATATTTTACATATAATTGCAATTATTTTCAGAAAAATAAAAGCTGACATCATAAGACATCAGCCGCCCACATAGCTAAAGGCTAAAAGCTAATAGCTAATGGCTTTTTTAATAATTACGCATTGCCAAAAGGCTATTAGCTTTTAAAAACAATATTATTGAACCCCTTGGATTTCAGTTCAGCTTCAAGGCTTTCCTTGGCGTTTACCGTGGCTGAGCTTTCGCAGGTAATGTATATTTCTGCCGATGTGTCCACAGAATTCAGCTCTGCCATTAATTCATCGAGGGTCATTTTCTTGTTATTATATATGTAATCTCTGCCGTCAATTGTGATTGCAGCTGTTATCTGCTGAGGTGATGTAATTTCGGGTACTTCTGTCTGGCTGTTATTTGGATTAGTGGCTTGTACAACAACACCTGTATCAGTTCCTGTTAAGCCCTCTTTGCCTATTCCGATTTCTGTACCGCAGCTATTACAGCTACAAAGCCGAAACCGGAAGATGATTTCTTTTCTTTTCCCATAATAATCTACCTCACTTTGAAATATTAATTGCCGCAAAATAGAAATTTTCGTATTCCTTTTGCAAATCGTTTACAACTTTTTCAATTTTTTTAACGGCATTGGCGGAGTATAAATCATCGCCGTTATAAGTTAAATTACAAATAATAACATCGTCATTTGTGAACTCTGTCATTTTAAGAATATCTGTCAATTGGGTTTTCATATCAACAGACTCTGTGTAAATAAATTCGTCTAATTTGTTTTCGCCTTTTTTGATATTGATGTAAAGGGTATCATCATCGAATTTATTATAGAGATTAATTGTTAAAATCTGCCCTTGATATTGGAGAAGTGCCTCCTGATTTTTAACAGCATTTTTGTCAATGCTCAAAAGCTTGTCCTTTTCTTTTTGGTATTCAGCAAGCACAGCCTCGGCTTCATCAACTTTAGTTTCATATTCAGCTTTTGTCTGATTTGCCGCCTTTGTAGCTTCATCAATTTCAAAGGTGCTGAACAGAATGAAGAAGAAAAGAATAATCATAATTACATCAAGGAGAGATGTGAAGTCAAGAAATATCTCTCTTTTTTTCATATTTCAACCCTGCTTTTTTGATTTTCCGAGGATATTTCCATATCTTCAAACCTATTTATAAGAGTTTCAAGCTTTTGGATTGTATTTTCAACAGATGTGGAAATAAGAGAATTTGCCAGTTTAAAGCCAACAGCACAAATAATTCCCCATGCTGTGGAAGTCAGAGCCGCAAAGAAGTTGGATTTCAGATTGTCGTCAATTACCGTGATATCAAGGCTCAGGAGTGACCATACGGTGCCGAGCATACCAAGCAGAGGAAAAATTGAGATAATCGTCAGGAAAATTGTGTATCGTTTAGTGAACTGCGAATAAGCCTTATTGGTGGCAAGGAGATTTCCTTGTTTTTCGAGTTCTTTGAGATTTCCAGATATTTCGCCATTCATACGCTTTATTTCAAGGAAAAGCAGAATATTTATAACTGCAACAAGGAGGATTATCCAGTCAAATCCCCAGAAACCCTCTTTGAATTTTGATAAAATTTCCATTAAATCACCTCATATACAATTATACAGCAAAATCCGAGAATTTGCAATAGTTTTCGACAAAATACCGAATAAAAATAAGCGGCAGAAAAAATTTCCGCCGCCCTAAAAATCTGCTAAACTACAATGTAATTAGTCGTATCAATAATGGATAGGTAATAAATAATTTCAATTCATTTACTCAAAAAATGCAAGCGCAGGTATGCAACAGTCAAACAAATGGCACAAAGTGCGAAAACTGCTGTTAGTACGCTATAAGTCAAAACTGCGTTTTTAACATGTTGTTCTGAAAAGGCGAATATTTTCGGATTGCTTTTAGGAAATATAACAGTAACTTTATTGCCTTTATCTATTCTGAAATCACATGCACAAATCATTTTGCCACATATCTGTTTCCCGTCAACTGTATAGACTGCCTTGGCATATTTTCTTGTGAAATAAGTTCCATTCGACGTACTAAATGCCCAGATGATTTCAGCTGGACACTGAATATATGTATTGGCCTTGACATCATGGAGAAACTGCAGTGCCAGTCTTAGGCAATATGCATTTTTGGCACATAGCAGCACATATAATATCGGATATATAATATATCTCATTATTGTTTTACACTTTCTTAATTATGAATTGAACAAATCTGCCGCCCACATAGCTAAAAGCTAAAAGCTAACAGCTAATAGCTTTTTATAATTATACAGTGACTATAAGCATCACAATCAACCACACAAGGGCAATGATAGCCAGTATTTTTGAAAATACAGTGGGAGTGCCTTTTTTCAGAATTACGAGGAATGAAATCACAAGAAACAGCAATACAGCGAAAAGTGCAAGTCTTGTGATACAATTCGCAACATAGCCTGTGTCAAGATAATATGACGCTGAAATGGGATATGTAATCCCCTCAACTGATGTAAGAGTTGAATATACCTCTTGCTCTATTTTATAGTCAAGTTTTTTTGCAAGGGCAGTTATTTCAAGTCCCCCTGCTGTAAGAGCCGTATGTTCGGAATTGAAATTCTTTTCAAGCCACTTTTTGGGTGCTTTTATAGTGTAAGCCTCAGCGTTTTCCTCGTTAATTCCTATGTAATAATAATCCTTTCCCATAGGAATCAAGCCGTTGATTGAGTGTTCAACCACAATAAGCTCTCCGGCTCCATTAATTGTGACTGTGTGAGTATTTTCCTTGTCGGTGAGATTCACAATTGGCATTATCAAAAGATGAATCACAAGTGCCAGTACAAAAATTGCACCTAAGAATATTTTAAAGCCTTTTCTCATATAAATCACCTTTTACAGGTATTCTTCGGGAACGCTGTAACCAAGGGATACGAGGGTTTTCGCATAGTTGTAGTCTTGCAGTCGTTCTTCCGATTCCTGCCTTAATTTTTCAAATTTTTTGCGTTTTATGCCGGTTAAAATTATGATTATCTGATAAATTGCAAAGAGAATGCAGAAAATTCCCATTACTGTGAAAGTTGTGGGATAAAGCCATTGGATATTTTCAGAAGTTCCCAGCTGATGAACGGTGAACAGGTAAAGTCCTCTCCACAGGATAAGTCCTCCCACTATGCCCATAATCACATTAGATGTGATGCTGTATGTATCGGGGGGCAGTCCCTCAGCGGCTATTTCGTGACAGCGTGGGTCGAGGTATTCCGTGCCGCATTTCTTGCAGGTTTTCAGGGGACTTTTGTATTTACGTGAGCCCGGGGGAATATATGTCATCAGCTTTTTATTGCAATTTTTGCATTTCAATGTTATAAATTCCATAAAAGCACCTTTTAGAGATTAGCTGTATTAAAGCCGTTAGCCTTTAGCCGTATTAAAGCCGTTAGCCTTTAGCCGTATTAAAGCCGTTAGCCTTTAGCCATTAGCTATTAGCCATTGTGGGCGGTGAATATTGCGATATACCGTCAATCTGTGTACGGGCGGATATTATCCGCCCGTAAGATTATGAAAAAAACTGAATTTCATACCGAAATTGCGGACACGGCACAACCTGTCATTACAAATTATATCAGCCGCCCACATAGCTAAAGGCTAAAAGCTAATAGCTAACGGCTCATTTAATTCTTAATTAATCTACTGCTAAAGGCTAAAAGCTAACAGCTAATGGCTCATTTAATTTTTAATTAAAGAATTATCTAATCTTCGCACCGCAGGGGATACTGTCATCAAGGAACAGCACTTTTACACCGTCGGGAGTATCAGAGGCACAAATCATACCACAGCTTTCAACACCACGGAGCTTTACAGGCTTGAGATTAGCCACAAGCTGAATTTTCTTTCCGACCAGTTCTTCGGGAGTGTAGTATTCGGCAATTCCCGAAACTACCTGTCTGCCGCCCATTCCGTCGTCAAGCTGTAAGCAGAGAAGCTTATCGGACTTCTTCACCTTTTCAGCAGAGAGGATTTTTGCACATCTCAGCTCAACCTTAGCAAAATCATCAATGGAGATTTCCTCAGCAAGTTCGGGAATTTCCATAGCTGTCTCGCCCTTTTCCTCAGCGGAAAGGCTGGACTGTGCAGCTTCCATATTCTTCTGAATAATTGAGTTGAGTTCCTCGATTTCCTTGTCAACGTCAATTCTTGGGAACAGGATTGCACCCTTGCATACTGTTACATTTTCGGGGAGAACTCCGAATACTGACAGCTTATCATAAGCCACATCAGCCTCAGATGCACCAATCTGCTTCCATACCTCAGGCATAGTTGCAGGCATAAATGGGCTGAGGAGAGTTGAAATAATTCTGATACCGTCAAGGAGATTGTAGAGAACAGTTGCAAGTCTGCCCTTTGCGGACTCGTCCTTGCCCAGCTTCCACGGCTCAGTTTCGTCAATATACTTGTTTGCACGGTCAACAGCCTTGAAGATTTCCTCCAGAGCCTGCTTGATTTTTGTTTCATCCATAGCAGCCTCAACAGCTGATACAGCACCGAGAACTACACTCTTGAAATCATCGTCGAGAGCGTCAGCCTGACGGTCAGAGGGGAGAGTTCCGCCGAAATATTTATCAGCCATTGCAACGGTACGTGAAACAAGGTTTCCAAAGCCGTTTGCAAGGTCGGAATTGATACGGTTGATCATAATCTCATTGGAGAAAAGGCTGTCAGCACCGAGAGCCATTTCACGGAGAATGTGGTATCTGATAGCGTCACAGCCGTAACGTTCGCCAAGTACAAACGGGTCAACTACGTTGCCGAGAGATTTGGACATCTTAACGCTTTCGCCGCCCTTGCTCTGCATTGTGATATAGCCGTGAACTGCAAGGTGCTTAGGGAGTGGCAGGTCAAGTGCCATAAGCATTGCAGGCCAGATAATAGCGTGGAATCGCATAATATCCTTTGCAACCATATGAACATCAGCACTCCAGTATTTTTCGAAATCGTCATACTTGTCGTTCATATAGCCGAGAGCTGTGATGTAGTTGGAAAGTGCGTCAATCCATACATAAACAACGTGCTTGTCGTCAAATGAAACAGGAACGCCCCACTTGAAAGTTGTTCTTGATACGCACAAATCCTCCAGACCGGGCTTGATGAAGTTATTTACAAGCTCAATTGCTCTTGTCTTAGGGCGGAGGTAGTCAGTTTCAAGGAGAAGTTTCTCGATACGCTCTGCAAAGGGTGACATCTTGAAGAAGTATGCCTCCTCCTTGGCGAATTTCACAGGTCTGTGACACTCAGGGCAGCAGCCGTTTTCGTCAAGCTGTGAATCAGTCCAGAAACTTTCGCAGGGAGTACAGTATTTTCCCGAATATTCGCCCTTGTAGATGTATCCCTTGTCGTAGAGTGCCTTGAAAATCTTCTGTACGGATTCTACGTGATAGTCGTCGGTTGTACGGATATATCTGTCGTAGGAAATATTCATATACTGCCAGAGGTTCTTGAATTTGTCAACGATAACATCAACATATTCCTTTGGTGTAACGCCCTGTTCAGCGGCTTTCTGCTCAATTTTCAGACCATGCTCGTCTGTACCTGTGAGGAACATTACATCATAGCCCTGCATTCGCTTGAAACGTGCAATAGAGTCGCAGGCTACTGTTGTGTAGCTGTGACCGATATGTGGATTACCCGAGGGGTAATAAATAGGTGTGGTAATGTAAAAGGGTTTCTTTGACATAAAAAATCGCTCCTTTTGGAAATTTTTGCTGACGAATGAAATCAGCACTTCTATTATACCACATATTTCTCTGTTTGTCACGTGTTTTGAGAAATTTTTTTGCATTTAGCTTTTAGCTGTTAGCTATTAGCCGTCAGCCGTTAGCCTTTAGCTAAAGGCTAAAAGCTCATTTAATAATTACGCATTACGCATTGCCGAAAGGCTAACGGCTTTTATACAATTTATACTGTCATTTTTTGTTATAAATTGTCTGAAATGCCAAAAATGATAATTGCGTGAAAAAACTATTGAAAAATAACAGAAAATATGGTATAATGATAGCAAGCTATAATTCAAAAAAGGAGGTTTCTGTTATGAAACATATCAAGACAATGAACAAGGCTAATCTCAAGGAGTCCGCTAAGAAGGGCGGCTGCGGTAATTGCCAGGCTTCTTGCCAGTCAGCTTGCAAGACTTCATGCACAGTTGCTAACCAGAAGTGCGAGAGATAAGCGATTTTTCAGAAAATCTTTAAGGGCAGTGTTATGCTGCCCTGTTTTTTTCATTTAGTGATTTTTATTGAGGGATAATCACCGGTACAATTTGTTATATCAGTTATCGAGGAGAGATAGTATGATACATAAGTATAAATTAAATGGTTTTAATATAGTTCTTGATGTCAACAGCGGCGGCGTTCATATTGTGGACGAGCTTACATATGACCTGCTTGACAATATTGAGCCTCCTTTCGAGGAAAAATGTCCGCAGAAAGTTGTGGAAAAGCTTTCAAAGGTGTATTCCGTGGAGGATATTGAGTCCTGCTATGACGAAATTGTGGAGCTTTACAATGAAAAAATCCTCTTTTCTGAGGACGATTACGAGAAGTATGCCAAGTATTCCGTAGCATCTCCCGTCAAGGCTATGTGTCTGAATATCGCTCATGACTGCCAGCTTCGCTGTAAGTACTGTTTCGCATCAACAGGCGATTTCGGTCAGGGACGTAAGCTTATGACTTATGAAACAGGTAAAAATGCCATTGATTTTCTCCTTGAAAATTCAGGGGACAGAAAAAATCTTGAACTTGATTTCTTCGGCGGCGAGCCTTTGATGAATTTCAAGGTTGTTAAGCAGATTGTGGAATACGCACGTTCAAGAGAAGCTGAATACAACAAGAAATTCCGCTTTACTATCACAACAAACGGACTTCTCCTTGACGATGAAAAAATTGAGTTTATCAACAAAGAAATGTCAAATGTCGTACTTTCCATTGACGGAAGAAAGGAAGTCAACGACTATTTCCGTGTACTTCCCAACGGTCAGGGCTGCTATGATATGATTCTGCCAAAATATCAGAAGCTTGTAGCAGGCAGAGGCGATAAGGAATACTACGTGAGAGGAACTTTCACAAATAAGAATACAGACTTTGCAAATGACGTATTTGCGTTATATGAGGCAGGTTTTGACCAGATTTCAATTGAGCCTGTAGTAGGGGAGGGCGATGAATATGCCCTTACTGAAAAGGATTTATCCGTGGTATTCAAGGAATACGAAAACCTTGCAAACCGTATTCTCGAAAACGAGAAAAACGGCGGTAAATTCAACTTCTTCCACTTTATGATTGACCTTGACCAGGGTCCATGTGCAATCAAGCGACTCCGTGGCTGCGGCTGCGGCAACGACTATGTTGCAATTACTCCCGACGGTGATATTTACCCATGTCACCAGTTTGTGGGTATGGAGGAGTATAAAATGGGCAATATTGACGAGGGTACTTTCAATCAGGAAATGAAGGCTGATTTTGCAAACTGCCACGTTTACTCAAAGCCTGAATGCCGCAAGTGCTGGGCAAAATTCTATTGCAGCGGCGGCTGTAATGCCAATAATTACCAGTATATGGGCGATGTTCGTTCTGCTCATAAGATTTCCTGCGAACTTGAAAAGAAGCGTCTTGAATGTGCAATTATGCTGAAAGCTGCAAGAACTTTCGGCGAACAGGAATAAATCAAAGGGCATCTCTAAAATTAATGAGCCGTCAGCCTTTAGCGATTAGCTATTAGCTGACGGCTTTGCTTTATATTCAGGGCATCTCTAAAAACCCCTTTTGAGAAAAAACAGCTATGCACGACATCTGCTTC
>CALFMA010000074.1 GCA_937880065.1 uncultured Ruminococcus sp. | reverse complement strand
CGGCGTATAAGATGAAAACAAATCCAGACGGAACGGTGACGGTGGCTGAAAGTACGATTACTTATGACGATAGCGTAGCCACGCAAATTTATAATAGCGTAGATTATTTTGCATATAACGAACCAATTGTTGATCCAAATAGAGAATTTGATGATACGTATTGGCAAGAAATTATTAATGAAGAAAATGATGCTTGGAAGAAAAAACTTGAAGTAGCATCTAAAATTATGAATTAAAACATTGAAAAAGCAGTTGAAAAAGTTGAAACACAACCAGCTGCTAATGTAACTGCAACCACTGAACCTGTAGCAAAGAAAACTACTACAACTGCAGCAAAGAAGACTACTACAACTACGACAACTCCAGAAATATTAAATCCCATTCGCCACGGCGATGCAAACTGTGACGGAGTTATTTCAATTGCCGATGCAGCAGCGATTTTCCAATGTTTAGCAAATCCCGACAAATACAGCTTATCCAAGCAGGGACAAAAAAATGCCGATGTTGACGGCAAATCGGGAATTACAGCCTCTGACGCATTGGCAATCCAGAAATATGACGCTAAGCTGATTGAAAGCCTGCCCGAAAAAAACTAATAAGGCAGCTAAGAGAAAAATTCCATAATGACATAAAAAAAGGACGTTTTGCAGTACGTCCTTTTTTTATGTAATACCGCACAGAGAGGATGTGCGGTATTTCTGTATTATCTTCATAGTCCCCCTTGACTAATAATACCATTGATTACATTGTCACAACAAAGCAGATACTTCTGCCCTCTTGATTTTCAACGTGTACCTTGAATTTGTGCTTGTCGATAATTGATTTGGCAATTGCAAGTCCAAGACCGTAGCCGCCTGTTGAACGTGCTCTTGAAGTGTCACTTCTGTAAAATCTTTCAAAGAGCTTGTCAACTTCTTCTTCGGGAACTCCGCTTCCTGTGTTGTAAACTGCAAGAATTGCCTTATTATCGTCATTTATAAGGGATACACGGACTGTGCCGTTTTCCTTTGAATATTTAAGCGCATTGTCGATGAATATACCTGCCATTTGCTTTATATGCTGTTCGCTTCCGTTTATGCGGATTCCCTCCTCAATATTGAGAACGAAATTTTTTCCGCTTTCAAATGCCTGACATTCAAAGGGAAGCGATGCATTTGTAATTGCACGGCTAAGGTCAAAATCAGCCGTTACAAAATCACGTCTGCTGTTTTCAAGCCTTGAAAGGCTGAGCAGGTCGTTTACAAGAACATTCATTCTGTCCGCCTGGTCCTGTATGTAATTCAGCCACTTGTTATTTCCGATTTCGCCCTCCAGTACATCTGCATTGGCAGAAATTACCGTAAGCGGAGTTTTCAGCTCGTGGCTTGCGTCGGAGATGAACTGCTTCTGGCTTTCAAATGCCTCTTTAAGGGGCTTTACTATAATTCCGCTGAGGAAATATGCCGCCAAAGAGAGAAACAGCATACTGATTAAGCCAACGATTATAGATGTACGTTTCAGCTTGTTCATCATATTGATTTCCGCTGTTCTGTCGGTGAGGACAATCAATGTGCCGTTGGTTTTCTTTTCAGCACAGTAGCTAAGGCTTCCTGTCATTCCCAAAGGCTGATTTTCCTCGTATATTTCGTCAATATACCGCTGTGCCGTTTCCTCTGTAAGTGCGTCATTATTTGCTGATGCGGTATATTTTCCGTATGTGTCAGCCATAATAACAAAGAACTCGATTGAACCGAGAGATTTCGGCATAGGCTCTGCACTTTCCGGCGGTGTAGGGAATTCATCGGGCGGATCTGGCTTTTTATCGGGAATATCCGTAATTTTTTCCGTTGCTTTTTCCGTCGTTTTTTTCGTAGTATCGGTTACTGTTAAAATTGTATATCCTTCAAGAACCGGATTAAAACCCGTATTTGCAACAGGCTTCATACCGCCCTCGTGCTGATTTCCGTCCTGATGATCCTGAGAAGGCTGCTGATTTTCGCC
Source organism: uncultured Ruminococcus sp. (assembly GCA_937880065.1). Next base: position 794 of record CALFMA010000074.1, on the reverse strand, counting down.
GCCACCCTGCGGATTATCCCAGCCGTTTTCGGGAATCCACGGATTCCAAGGGTTCCAAGGGTTCCACGGATTCCAAGGGTCCCATGGATTTCCCCATGGATTTTCCCAAGGATTTTGCGTAGGCTCCTGATTTTCACTGCTTGGCGGCTCCTGTGCAGGCGGATCCGTAGGCGGAACCGTCTGCTCAGCTTCCGTAGGCTGAGTTTTTGGCGGTTGAGTAGTGGTTTGCGGCGGTGGATTTGTAACAGTCGCTTCTGTATAGATTACAGGCGGATCTGTGGGAACAACCGCAGGCTTTGTCTGCTTTTGCGATGCAGCAGACGGTTTTGTTTCCGTAGGCTTGCTGTATTCCGTCGTTGTAGTGACAACAGGCGGTTTATTCTCCTTTTTTGGCGGTTCCGGCGGCTTTTCGGGATTGGTAAAAGTAAATGATTTCGTCTTTGCGTCAAAATCAACACTTTGTGCAACCTTGTGAAGAACCACATTCGTCTGCCTGTCCATAAGCAGATTCATTATAACATTTATTTTATCGGATATAATATCTAATTCATTTTTTTCTTCTTCTAATTCAATAAGACGATTAGTCAGTGCCGTATTGCTTTGCTGCAACTGAGAAATATCTTCTTTTACAGGGAGTTTTCACATATCTATCCAGGTTATTCATTCATATTATGCTTTTTTACGAATAACATCCTGCACTGTAAGCGCCTGATTTTCAATATGGCGTGTTACTACACGTGATGCCTCTTCCTTATTTCCTTCTGTGATATACTTATTCGGATATATGGTGAAGT
>CALFMA010000073.1 GCA_937880065.1 uncultured Ruminococcus sp. | reverse complement strand
TACACAGATTGACGGTATACCGCAATATTCACCGCCCCCAATGGCTAACGGCTAATGGCTAACGGCTAACAGCTTATTAAAAAAAAGGAGTCTTTATTTATGATTACATTGGACAAAGTCTATCACGCAAAATATGTCCTTAAACAAGTTATACGGGAAACCGATGTCATACAGGCTCCCAAGATTAACCCCGATGCAAATATCTGGCTTAAAACCGAGAATTTGCAGATAACAGGCTCATTTAAGGTGCGTGGTGCGTACTATAAAATGTCCTGCCTTTCCGAGGAAGAAAAATCAAAGGGAGTTATAGCCTGCTCCGCAGGAAATCACGCACAGGGAGTTGCTCTTGCAGCAGCTAAAAACGGCATAAAATCAATTATCTGCCTCCCCGACGGTGCTCCCATTTCCAAGGTTGAAGCTACAAAAAGCTACGGTGCGGAAGTTTGCCTTGTAAAGGGCGTTTACGATGACGCATACAAAGAGGCTCTCCGTCAGCGTGACGAAATGGGCTACACTTTCATTCACCCCTTTGACGATGAATTTGTAATTGCAGGTCAGGGAACTATCGGTCTTGAACTTATTGAGCAGATACCCGATATGGACGCTGTTATTGTTCCAATCGGCGGCGGCGGTCTTATTTCGGGAGTTGCCTTTGCTATAAAGAGCCTTAACCCAAATATCAAGATTTACGGCGTTCAGGCTACAGGCGCACCAAGTATGTACAACGCTGTCCGTGACGGCAAAATTGAAACGCTTTCGGGAGTTTCCACTATCGCTGACGGTATCGCTGTAAAAGCTCCCGGCGAAACTACTTTTGAACTCGTTTCAAAATATGTTGATGAAATCGTAACTGTTACCGATGACGAAATTTCTGCCGCAATCCTTGCTCTTATGGAACAGCAGAAACTTGTTACCGAGGGTGCAGGTGCTGTTGCAGTAGCTGCGGCTATGTTCAATAAAGTGCCTGTCAAGGGCAAAAAAGTCGTATGCCTGCTTTCAGGCGGTAACATTGATGTTACCATCCTTTCAAAGGTTATCAAGCGTGGCTTGCTTATGTCAGGCAGAAATATTACCCTTACAATTGAACTTCTCGACAAACCGGGGCAGCTTTTCGAGGTTTCACGTATTATCGCTGAACTGGGCGGAAATGTTATTTCAATTCACCACGAACGTGCCAACGAGGGTTCAGCTGTAAACGGCTGTTATCTCCGCCTTGTTCTTGAAACAAGAAATTACGAACATATTGAGGCTATCAAAAATGCGCTTATTTCAAACGGTTTTAAATTAACTAATGATTAAAAGGAGTAGAATATTATGATTAAAATTCACACAGAAAAAGCACCTGCCGCTGTAGGTCCTTACTCACAGGCTATTATCTCAAACGGTATGGTTTACACCAGCGGACAAATCGCTATAAATCCCGTAACAAACACAGTTGAGGCAACTACTATTGAGGAACAGACAGAGCAGGTTATGAGAAATCTCGGTGCTGTTCTCGATACAGCAGGTTCATCATTTGAAAAGGCTGTCAAGACTACTTGTTTTCTTGCTGATATGAACGACTTTGCCGCTTTCAATGAAATCTACGGCAAATACTTTACAGGACTTCCTGCAAGAAGCTGTGTAGCTGTTAAGACTCTGCCTAAAAATGTTCTTGTAGAAGTTGAGGTTATTGCCGAAACAAGCCTATAAATCGGAGGTAAAAATTATGACTGTAAAAGAATTGCAGGCGAAAATTCTGGAACTTAAAAAAGAAACAAATACCGCTATTCTCGCCCACAGCTACCAGTCCCGTGAAATCGTGGAAATTGCGGATTTCACAGGCGACAGCTATAAATTAAGCGTTGACGCTACAAAAATTCCCAATGAAAATATTCTTTTCTGCGGTGTTCATTTTATGGCTGAAACTGCAAAAATGCTCTCCCCCGAAAAGCGTGTTTTCCTTGCAAATAAGGGTGCAGGCTGTCCTATGGCAGAGCAGATGGACAGGGATATGATTGCGGAAATCAAGGCAAAAGAGCCTGACAGAACTGTTGTGGCTTATATCAACACAACCGCTTCACTTAAAACTGTCTGCGATGTCTGCGTAACTTCTTCAAGTGCGTTGAAAATCGTGAAGAATATCGACTCCGACAAAATCCTCTTTATCCCCGACTGCAACCTTGGCGGCTGGGTTAAGTCACAGCTCCCCGAAAAGGATATTATGCTGCTCAACGGCGGCTGTCCTGCTCATTCTTCTATTACAGTTGAGGAAGTTTTGGCAGCTAAGGCTGAACATCCCGACGCTCTTTTCCTCGTTCATCCCGAATGTCGCCCCGAAGTTACTGCCCTTGCTGATTATGCAGGCTCTACAAGCGGCATTATGGATTTCGCTATGAAATCCGACGCTAAGGAATTTATTATCGGAACCGAAACTTCAATTGCAGAACATCTCCAGTATGACTGCCCCGAAAAGAAATTCTACCCCTTGACAAAAAGGCTTATCTGTACCGATATGAAGCTTACAACTCTCCCCGATGTATATCGCTCACTTCTTGCAATTGCAGGAAAGCCCGAGGGTGAGGCTTTTGAGATACTTATGGACGAGGAGCAGATTTCCGCTGCTCGTAAATGTATCGACAAAATGATTGAACTGGGCGGCTGATATGGTTGAACTTATCCAAAAGCTTTATGACACAGGGAATTTGTCCGATGAGGAACTGAAAACTCTCATTGCTGACGAAAACGAGGACACGGCGGCTTATCTTGCAAGCCGTGCCGATGAAATCCGCAGAAAATACTACGGGAACAAAGTTTTCCTCCGTGGACTTATTGAGATTTCCTCCTACTGCAAAAACGATTGCCTTTACTGCGGTATCAGAAGAAGCTGCAAATCGGCGGAGCGTTACCGCCTTGACCGTCAACAGATACTGGATTGTGCTGAAATCGGCTATAAACTGGGACTACGCACCTTTGTTATGCAGGGCGGCGAGGACGCTTTTTTCAATGACGATTTTATGTGCGGCATAATTTCTGAACTCCGCACAAAATATCCCGACTGTGCCATTACTCTTTCCCTTGGTGAACGCTCCCTTGAAAGCTATGAGAAAATGAAAGGGGCAGGGGCTGACAGATACCTGCTCCGCCACGAAACTGCCTCAGAGGAACTTTACAAAAAAATTCATCCCGATGAAATGAGGCTTGACAACCGCATAAAATGTCTGTATAATTTAAAGAGAACAG
>CALFMA010000072.1 GCA_937880065.1 uncultured Ruminococcus sp. | reverse complement strand
AACTCCTTGCCGCAAGAAAGCGCCGTTCTGCGATATATAAAAAGACAGCCTTTGCAGTATCGGGACTTTGTGCCGCAATTATTGCAGGGGTAGGAATTTGGAACAATCCAAATTTACAAAATCTCATAAGCCAGACACCGCCCGACCTGCCGATTATATCGGAAAATACTGAAACGACGCAGAATAATAATTCTGCTTATACTTCAACAATAGAGAGAGAGGGAACTACGGCAGTTAAGGAAACAGTTACCACAAGTGTATCTGTTTCCACCGCTGTAGTTAGCGAAAATCAGCCTGTTTCTACAACGGCAGAAACATCTGCGGCAATTGTTACCGCAAATTCAACGGCAGCCGTGACAACTTCTGTCACATCGAAAAACGCAGCTGTCACAACAATTACAACTGATTCCCCCACAGAGGGAAGCCCCATAACTACAAACACAACAAGAACTGCAACACCGTCTACAACAAGAAACACTACTACAAGACCGCCTTTGACTACAAAAACTACCGCAAGACCGTCTACGCCAATAACTACAACTACCCGAAGAATAACTACCTATGAATATGCGACTACAACAAGACCTCCTACCACACAAGAACCGTCTTTCACAACTACCTATTATTATGAACCACCAATGGAAACAAGAACTACTCCAAGACCGTCTACAACGAGAACTACTACAACACGAAGAACAACTTATACAACTACCAGACCTGCACCTCCTAAAACAACAATATTTACAACCACAAGAACTATAACTCCCTCTACAACAAGAACTGAACCACCGTCTACAACGAGAACTGAATCACCGTCTACAACGAGAACTACTACTACAACACGAAGAACAACTTATACAACTACCTATGAATATACAACACCAACTACCAAACCTACAATTGTAAAACCCTCATCACCGACAACAGTACCTACAAGAACTGCAACCGTCCTGCCAACATCACCTCCGACTACAAGACCAACAACTGCCAAACCAACATCAACTACAAGAGTTCCGAGTGTAGACCCTGCACCTCCTGAAACCGAAACAACAGACGAACCAATGAGTCCTATTGCATCTCAAACCGCAACAGCTACAGCAACATCTACCACAACTGCTTTGCCGACATCGACAAGTGTGATGACTACAAGCGTAAATCAGCAGACTACAACGGTAGCCGAAGTAGTTTCGGATACGTATGAGGTGACGATTATCTCATATGACGACACCCTGTATTATATCTCCGACCAACCGCTTGACGACACTTATCTTGACCGTGACAAGAGGAAATATCTGGGATATCTTTACCATAACGGAACAAACTGCGGTATGCTGTTCTATGTCTATGACTACAAGGAACAAGGTCAGCCCGCCTTGATTTTGGGACTTAATAACAGCAGCGAATACAAACTATTTCTTCCTTAATATGTAATACCAATCCCTAAAACAACAGTAGACAAATCTAATGGCAGAAATGCCGTATGTCATCTTTGTCTGCTAACATTTTAGGGATTGGTATAATTATAGGCGGTGGGGATTCCCTGCCGCCTGCAATTGTTATTGCTCCGCCGTCCAAAAAAAGCTGAAAGCTAACGGCTAAAAGCTAATATCTTAAAAATTCCCACAAATATGAACAAAAACCTATTGACTAAATCGACAAAAAATGATAAAATATATGTGTAAGCGTGCTGATAATTCAGCATGACTTAAATATAAATACAAAATGAAAGGGAACAAAACTATGGATTATCAGATTATTGGCGATACTGTGCCTGCTGTTGAAGTTACACTCAATGCAGGCGAATCAATGTTTTCTCAGTCGGGCGGTATGATTTGGCAGACTGAGGGCGTTAATATGTCCACAAACGCAAGAGGCGGTCTTGGTCGAAGCCTCGGCAGAATGTTCACAGGCGAATCAATTTTTATGGCAAACTACACCGCACAGACTCACGGTGCAAAAGTGGCTTTCGGTGCTACCTGCCCAGGCACAATCGTTCCCGTGGATATTTCCCGTGGCGAAATGATTGTACAGAAAGGCGCTTTCCTCTGTGCAGAGCAGACAGTAGACCTCAAAGCAACATTCACAAAGAAGCTTACATCTGGTCTTTTCGGCGGTGAGGGCTTTATTCTCCAGCGTCTTTTCGGCAAGGGTATGGCATTCCTTGAAGTTGACGGCGATATGGTTGAACGTGTTCTCGCTCCCGGTGAAGTTATAAAGGTTGATACAGGAAATGTTGTAGCATTTGACGCATCTGTAAGCTATGACGTTGAAACAGTAAAAGGACTTGGAAACATTTTCCTCGGCGGAGAGGGTCTTTTCCTCACTCGCCTTACAGGTCCCGGTAAAATCATTCTCCAGACACAGAATTTCAACGACTTTGCAATGAGAGTTGCATCAAGAATTCCCACAAGAGGCTAATGGCAAGAGTATATCCGCTTTTCAGCTCCAGTAAGGGAAATTCCACATTTATAGGCACAGAAAAAAACGGTATTCTTATTGATTGCGGCGTAAGCTTTAAACGGCTTAACGCCGCACTTGATTGTAACGGCATACCGCTTTCGGCTATAAGGGGAGTTTTCATAACTCACGGTCATTCCGACCACGTAAGCGGTCTGAAAATGCTGACAAAGCATACGTCAATTCCCGTATATGGGCAAAAACGCACGTTACAGCAGTTGTGCGATGAGGATAAGATTTCTCCCACATCTCCTGTTATTGATATGACGGGGAAGAAAATAGCCTGCGGCGATTGTGAGTTGACCAACTTCAACACACCTCACGATACAATTCAAAGCTGCGGCTACAGAATTACAGCCGCTGACGGTAAAGTATGTGCTGTCTGCACGGATTTAGGGCATATCACACCCGAAGTCGATGCGGCATTGTACGGCTGTCGGCTGGTACTTCTTGAAGCAAATTATGATGAAGAAATGCTCCGCAGAGGTCCATACCCTCTTTATCTGAAAGAGCGAATTTTGTCACCATTCGGGCATTTATCCAACATAAACTGCGGACAGCAGGCGGCAAAGCTTATCCGACAGGGTACAACCCACATTCTTTTAGGGCATCTCAGTCAGGACAACAACCGCCCCGATATTGCCGACAGAACGGTGGAAAATGCCTTGTCGTCATTCGTCCGCAGCCGTGACTATCTTATGGGAGTTGCCCCTGTGGAAACTACGGGAGGAGCAGTAATTTTTTAGTATGAATATTAATCTTATTGTTATTGGCAAGCTTAAAGAGGACTATCTCCGTTCAGCCTGTGCCGAATACATAAAGCGTCTTGGCAGGTACTGCACATTTGAGCTGCACGAATTAGATGAATGTCGTTTAAGCGACAAACCCTCAGAAAAGGAAATAACTGCCGCTTTAAAAAAAGAGACATCGGCTATAAAAAAATATGCCAAAGGGTTGATTATACCTATGTGCATTGAGGGGAAACAGCTGAGCAGTCCCGAATTATCAGAGAAAATCACCTCCGCAGGGGTTAACGGTATGGGAACGGTAACTTTTATAATCGGCAGTTCTTTTGGTCTTGACGACGAAATCAAGCAAATGGGCGGTTTAAAGCTGTCTATGTCGAAAATGACTTTCCCCCACCAGCTGGCACGTGTAATGCTTTTAGAGCAGATTTACCGTGCATTTCAGATTGCCGAGGGCGGAAAATATCATAAGTGATTTAAGCTGTTAGCTTTTTTAGCTATTAGCCATTAGCCGTCAGCCGTTAGCCATTGGGGGCGGTGAATATTGCGGTATACCGTCAATCTGTGTAGGGGCGGATATTATCTTTTTTAGCTTTTAGCTTTTCGGCAATGCGTAATTATTTTA
>CALFMA010000071.1 GCA_937880065.1 uncultured Ruminococcus sp. | reverse complement strand
TGGATAAGGCAAAAGCTATCATCACCGATATACTTACCGCCCATGAGCTTGACTGCTGACTGGAAAAAGCTATGGTGCATAAGGAACTTGCCGAGCTGCAACCTTGTTGTATCCGACATAATATCGGATACAGGCTCATTTATCCAGCATTCAGCGGAAAGCTGCAAGAAGTGCGAAATATCGTCATCAATTACAGCAGCAGCGAGCTGTTCCACCTGTTCATTGGTCGGGAAACTGAAATCCGTTACTTCGCAGCCGTCAAAGAACTCCGAGGGAGATAGTCTGTCCTCGGTGATGATAGCATCGCTGTCAAACGGTTCTCCAAAAATCTCAGAAGCATAATTCAGTATCTTAGGATTGTTCTCCTCACCTCCAATTGTGGCAGATGTTCCGACGCAGCAGAGATAGCCCGCAGGGGTAAACAATCTTGCTTTTAATCTGCGAAGAAGGCAGGCAAGATCGGTGCCTTGAGCACCGTCAAAGGTATGAAGCTCGTCCACTGCTATGTATTTCAGTGTCTCAGGTGCATTATCCTGCCAGAGAACAGCGTCCTTCGGGCGGACAAGCAAATAGTCGAGCATTTTATAGTTGGTCATGAGAATATCAGGCGCACGATTGAGCATCGTATCGTGGTCAGTAATGACACCGTGTTCGCTCATCATGCGGCTCGGAGTTTCCTCTCTGCCGCCAACGTACATACCAACATTGACATTGCCCCTCAACTCAGGACTGTTATAGATGATCTCGGCAATACGCTTTGCCTGATCGGACGCAAGAGCGTTCATCGGGTAGATGATAAGTGCCTTGATACCACGTTCGCCACGGTACTTATAGCAGTATTCAAGTATCGGATACAGGAAACACTCGGTCTTGCCTGAGCCTGTACCCGTTGCGATAATGGTAGACTGACCGTCATTTCCGTTAAGGCGGTCAAATGCTTTCTGTTGATGAACATAGGGAGCAAACTTCGGGTGGATAGACTCGAAGTAGCTCTCATTCAGCTCTGCAACACGGAAAGGCAGGCGTACTGCGGTGTACGGTGCGTGATATACGCTGTCTTTGGTTGCAATCAGTTTATCCAGCGAACCTTGAAACGGCTCGTTGGTCATCGGAAACGTCGTGCGGATATAGTCGCAGATTCCGTCCTGCAATTGTTTTGCTAATATGGTTGGGAGCATTTGCTCACTCCTCTCTATTTGTCATATCTTGATCACAAATGTTTATAATATACCATGGAACGGTGTCATAAACGCTTGGATTCAACTGAAAAATAAAGTCATTTTCAACATGAAATGTTTCATTAACAAATTTTTTCACAACAGGATTACTGCTGTTTTCATTATAACGAATTCTGTATATTTGAAGTTTTTCGTAATTGCTTCGGCTATTTTGATAAACCATTAAAAGCTCTTCTTCGTTGTTAGCTCGCCTTAATTCGTAATGATAATCAAAATCAGGAATATACTCTCTAATAGCTATAATAGCCTCATTTATTTCATTTTCGCTCATCGTTCTTGATTCAGTAGCTGAATGTACTTCTGGCGTTTCACGCTTGTGAAACAAATTTGAAAGCATTTGCCATTCATTACCTTTATTACCCTCAAATTCATAAAGCCTTCTCAAATAAATGAGTTTGTTTAAGTTGTCGATATTATCTTGAATATTTAATAATGCAATTTCTTTGAACGATTTGATATCATCTTTTGTTATTACTTGCTCCCTCAAAACACCTTCATTAGTTGATAGAAATGCACCTACAGGAGCTGGGGAGAATTTATGTGGTAAAGTGTGTATAATGTCAATTACTGTATTGAAGTCGTGTGTCAACAATAAAACAGTCCTGTTTTTAAGGCTTTTTTTCCCTAAGAAAAGCATATTTAACAAGGCGAACTTTTTATTGCCATCAAAAGATGAGATAGGATCGTCAAGAATAATCAAATCAGGGTTTTCTTTAATAGCACTAAACATAAATAATGATAGTGCCAGTGCGTTCCTTTCTCCATAACTAAGGTGTTCATTTGCAGATGTTATTCCCATATCACTATTAACGGGCGAAAGTATCATTCTAAAACCGTTGCCTTCATCTTCGCTGATTGAGATTCGATAATTGTATCCCGCACATTGTAAAAAATCATTTATAAGCCCGCTATTATCTTGCACTGTTTTTTCAATCAGTTTCTTTTGTTGGTTTACTTCTCCTTGAAGTTTCCCTGCTTTTTCTATAATTCCATCAAGAGAAATGTTGATCGGATTAGTTTTTTCGTTCATATAAAGAGAATTAAGGTGACTGTACATAGACAAGTTTACTCGATACCTATCAAGCTCATCTTTAACCTTATCTACATCTTTAAAAGTGTTAAAACCAAGGTTTTTGAGGTTGATCAACAACGAAAGAATATTTGAAACTTGGGTTTTAATTTCAAACAGATAATCTTTCTGCGATTGAGACATATTATCAGCGCTTTCTGAAATGCGTTTTAGCTCCTCGTTGGTATCATCAGTAAAGTAAAGCGATAGTTTTTCAAACAGTTTCAACATCTTATTCAAGTGATCAACTACTTTAGAATCGTAGGTGTTTGAGACAGTTTCTATTCTGCTTTTTTTGAATTCTTTTTGACTGGCACAATAAGGACACTGCTCCGCTAGATCAAGAAAAATTTTACCTTCTGATTGCCATTTTAACCATTTAACGTTCCTCGCTTCAGTTGAATTCAAAAGATATGGTCTATAACAATCTAATTCCGATGGGATATTTGCTAACAAATTTCCATTTCCTAATCCTTTAACAATTGAACCTGAAGCGGCAAGTCCTCTTTGATTTTTACCACAACCGTCTACAAACTCAGTAAAGTCTGTTATTAGTTCGTTAAGCTCCGGATTATTTTGAAATGCTTTGTTCATCTCTTGTAGCAAAAGCTGTATCTGCTCCATGTGACGATCGTAATCAGGAGTCCTTACGAATATCTCAAAGCTGTTCTTGATTAGGTCGTCCTTTTGATATACATATTGTCTAATATAGTCCTCGTTAAATATCATCACATTGCTTATAGATTCATTGCCGCTGACATTTGGTTTATGCTCCTCATCACCATCTTCAATAAACTGATATGGTGTAAGAAATGCCAAATCAGATTCACTATTACAAGATAAATCAATTGCTTTTGCAGCAAGAATTGTTAAACTTGCAGAATAA
>CALFMA010000070.1 GCA_937880065.1 uncultured Ruminococcus sp. | reverse complement strand
CCTCTGTAGCTAATTGCTGTTGTATAATCCTCGGACTTCATTCCATCCTTAAAAAGAATAGTATTTTCGCCTTGGTTATCAAAAATTACATTATCACCATGATTATGTCTTAATACGAATGTATCATTACCTGCATTACCATAAATAATGTCGGCACCTGAACCGCTGTCTATAATATCATCACCGTTGCCGCCATAAATAACATCGGTAAAATCTCCGCCATTTATAGCGTCTGTTTGTGTTGTTCCATTGATAATATTATAGATATTTTCAACAGTAACATCAGTGTTTTCTTCGCTTATATTAATATTTTTCGTTATATTATTTCCATTGAAGTTGAAATTATAGTTATTATGATTATAGACGAAATCGTTCAGAGTGATCGTATCGCCGGTTAATTTGCTTGTTAATGTATATTTTAAATTACTATCAATGGAAGATGTGTAATCCTCAACATTTGCTCCGTTTACAGAAATCTTTGTTTTTCCGCTATTATCATTTACAATGTCATTACCATGCTGTTGGTCAAAATAATAGTTGTCGTCACCTGCTCCGCCACTAAGAACGTCATCACCGAAACCGCCATTGATAACATCGTTACCTGCACCACCATTGATTACATCATCGCCAGAACCGCCATATAGTTTATCGTTTGCAGACGATCCAGTAATAATATCATCTCCGCCCATACCATAAACTACGTTCTTGCCTACAAGTGTTTTAAGGTCATTGTTATCATCATTACCGAATACTGCTGTATCAGCTGCACGGTCAATATTCATAAGGTCATCGATAGTTCCATTTTCTTCAAAATATGCCTTAAAATCATCAAGACATCCATCAAAGTAGTAGTTATTAAGATAATTTATATAAGCTGCGGCATCAGATATTTTGGCATTACCATTTTCGTTGCCAAGTTTATTAAAGCGGAGATACTGACAGAATATAGAAAAATCGAGTGATTTAACGCCGTCCTGCTCGACAACACCTATATATGACAAACAATCCTTTAATGATGTACCTGCAAGAAGCTCACAGTAGTACATATTAACAATAGTATCATATGCACCATTTACAAGAGGAGCTGCCGCAGAATTAGGGTTTGCACCACTTTCTCCCATAAAACCCTGACCAAGAAGTGCTTCAAGGGTTACCATCTTCTTCGCATCAACGTAACTTCCTCTGCTGCCATCCGGAACGTTTTCGGCATTTGCCATGATAATGAGCATATCAGAAATGATAGCTTTTCGCTCAGTTATATCGGTTGACTCAGAGAATTTCTTTACCATATCAACAAGTCTGCCTGTACTGTCAAGAGTCATTGCTTTGTGAAGTGAGTAAACATTTCCCATAGCATTGATGTTAGGAAGTTTTGCAATATCCTCGGGAATATCAATAGGGTTTTTATCAACTGTATTGAATTTCTGTGATAATACCCAATATTCAGCCATACGTGATGTTGAGCCATCTTTGAAATTAAATGATCCTACATTTCCAAGAACTGTTCCTGATGATGTGCTTGAATTGAGGTTTGAGTACTTAAGACTAAGTGATTCAATACCAATTTCGTCAAGAGTTTTTAATTCATTTTCTTCTGAAAGTCCATTTCTGTTTATATCTTGCCATATAAGAAGCTTATCGAAAAGTTCATCATCTTTGTTGATAATTCCATCGTTGTTTGAATCAAATTCTGTAAGTGCTTCAAATCCGTTTATAGCTTTTTTTCCATTCTCAAGAACAGTATTGTCACCAAAAACCTCAGTTCCGTCATTAATAATTCCGTCTTCATTTTTGTCATATGCAAGAATCGCATCATCACCCTGAACCCAGTTGATACGTTCAGCCATACCATTGGCATCAAGGTCGAAATTAGTGCCGTTTTTTAAGGATGATGGATTAAAACCGTCATTGTTAAGATCAACTACAATAGGATCAACTCTACTATTCTCACCGTCATTAAACTGATCTTCGGCATCATTTCCACCACCGCTGGTTCCGCCATCCTCTTCATCTTTACCACCATGATTTCTTGGATCATATGGTTCGCCACCAGTTTTTCCGTCTCCATTAATATCTACATTATTTTTGTTTTCATAATTATTTACCGCATTTCCAAATTCGGCATATGCTGAGCAAATATTTCTTATTTGAATAAGTTCATGACTATTCACGAATGGTGATAATGCCTCTGCTACATCACCTAAAGCCATTGCTGCTTCAACATTAATACATTCTTCTGTAATATCATCCATGATATCGTCAAGTTCAGCCTCAAGCCTATTTAAACGATCCACATAACCACCAATGATACTGATGCCAGCACCTAACGCCTCTGCCGCAGTACCAAGAGTTGCGGAAATAACATCTCCGTATAGACCTGGGATTTGATTTGCAGCACTTGAACCAAAGCTTAATACAGCTCTAAAGCTGTTTGCAATTTCACGACTCCTATAACTATCATTTTCAGCATTATTATAGTTTTCTATAGCACTTTTCATACTGAAGAACAAATTAGCAAGAGAAAGAGCGGTTTGAGCATATCCAGTGCATTTTGTAAAAGTTTCTTCATTCAGATATTTTCTTGCGTTATTATACCGTGAGTTGCCTGATGCTAATTCTTCAAGTAGAATATTTGCATTTGATTCTCGATTATTTGTAGCATTAATGAGAAATTTACTTAGGTTATCAACGTTCACATCGTTACCACCTACTATCTCAAGTATAAATTCCCTGCTATCTGTAATTTTTGAAAGCACATCTTGTGCTATTGTTATACCATCAGTAATTTCAAATTCGTCATCATTAATGATAGCAATAATTTTCATAGTGCTGGTATTATTATTGTAAAATTTTACTACTAATTTCACCTGTCCATCTGGAAGATTGTATTTACCCATAATTTAAACCTCTTTCTTAGAACATATTTACTTGATATCTATATTTATTGAGTTTATTTTTTTATCACGTATAAAGAATAACAGAGAGTCTTTTTCAGACAGTGAATATTTATAATATCCATCGGTTCCGTCAAATTTTACCTTAGTAGGATTGCCGAGAACATCTTCTAATAATGTATAATCTGAATCAAGTTTAATGCTCCCAACGGAAAATTTGTCCCGATCAAATAAACCGGGGCTAATTGATATACAAGAAAACTCAATCTCCAACAACTCAGCATCTGTTAATTCACGATCTGAATAATACAATATTTCTGCAAGGTGCGTATTATTATAGGACAATGAATAGGTAACCATTGAATCTTCTTTGAATAAAAAAGGATCTTTTATTGTCACCCCATCTTCAAAATCAGCAAGTGTGCAAGGCATTGAAACCTTAACACCTTTCAGGTTTATATTCTGAATTATATGCTTGAAAACTTCTTCGTTGAAAGTGCCATTGTATTCAAAACTTTCATCGGCTTTGTTTTCGGTAATCTCGCTGCTTTCATCAACTGTAGATACAACCTCCGAACTGCTGCTTGGCTTATCGTTTTTGCTGTTGCACCCACAAACGCTGCCTGTCAACATTAGAGAGCAGATAAATAGGCATAGTATTTTTCTTTTCATGAAAATTCCCCTTTATAATAGAATCGCTATAATATGATGTATATTATATCACACATAAGATATAATGTCAAATAAGTTTTCGTGCTGTTATGGTCTGATTTTGCTGATTTTTCATATTTTCGTACATAAACATATATTTTATAAATCTATTTTTGTGCAAGCATACAAACTGCAAAAAATGCTATTGACATTTGTCGAAAAGCATGATATAATATAAAAGCTGTCAAGGACAGTTCAAATAAAGTCCGAGGCGTAGCTCAGTTTGGTAGAGTGCTTGGTTTGGGACCAAGATGCCGCAGGTTCGAGTCCTG
>CALFMA010000069.1 GCA_937880065.1 uncultured Ruminococcus sp. | reverse complement strand
CGTACGGTTCCAGAGAACGTGGGAGGAAGCGGCCTTCCGCGCAGGCGGTTCGGATTACCGCGCGCCCGCGCAGCTGGTGGGCGACTTCCTGGAGGGAAAGCCCTCCGACGGTCCCCGCTCCATCCTCCCCACCTACCGCCCCGGCGTGGTGTGGGGCAACGCTTCACAAAAATGCCTATTTCCGCAATTCTTTGGCCTACATGTACCATTACGATGGTCGGGTACGTCAAATGATTCGTTCTTTACTGCGGTTCTCTACGGGACTTGATGGTAGTAGTATTGAAGTTACCCTCTATTTGGGAGTATCTTCTTTTGATGAGCCGGATCGCTGCCAGCATCTGTTTACCGGTGAGATGAAGTCCTACGACACCATTACCCACATGGTGCTGAATAATCAGATCAACGAAGCTGAGAAGATGTACATCTGTATGCTCAACCCCATGCAGAATCGCGCACCCGCTATCGGTCTCCTCTCCGGTATTGGCAGCACGCCTTTCTTCGCACCGATTGCGCTGAAGGCTGTGATCTCCAATGAACCTTTGGATGAAAATGATCGCCTGCTCAGTACCATAAAACTCGATAAGGACGATTACCATCTGCTGCGTTACTACAACATGATGGTCATCAATCGTCCTGCCAGTCTGTTTTTACAATAAAATGTAAAAACTAAGCGCTGTAAGCATCCGCTTACAGCGCTTTTCTTATGACATTTTGATGATCTCACGGCGCAGACGGTGGATGATCCGCTTTTCAAGGCGCGAGATATAACTTTGGGAAATTCCCATGCGATCTGCAACTTCTTTTTGTGTCAATTCCTGTTGTCCACCAAGGCCAAAACGCATGGTAATGATATCCTGCTCACGGGGCGAAAGCTTTTGTACGGCAGTATGAAGAATCTGGCGATCTGTAGCTTCCTCAATAGGACGCATGACTACATCCTCATCCGTACCCATCACATCACTAAGAAGCAGTTCCTTTCCATCCCAATCGGTATTGAGTGGCTCATCAAAACTGACTTCCGTCCGCTCTTTACTGTTCTTCCGCAGATACATGAGAATTTCATTTTCGATGCAGCGGGAGGCATAGGTGGCAAGCTTGATGTTCCGGGAGGACTTGAAGGTATTTACCGCCTTGATAAGTCCTATCGTGCCGATTGAGATAAGGTCCTCCTGCTCATCGTATCCGGAGTAGTACTTTTTGATAATGTGAGATACCAGCCTGAGATTGTGCTCAATCAGCTCTTCTCTTGCTTTGGTATCATTTTCTTTTTTCATTCTGAAAAGCAGCTCCTTTTCTTTTTCGGCAGACAAAGGCTTAGGGAAGGAAGAAGGATTTTTCAGGTGCAGAAAAAAGAAAAGAAGATTGCCGAAAACGGCTCTCAGAAGCTCAAGCATAAAATCACCCCATAGAGTTTATGCCGTGAAACAAAGAAAAATGCCGTCATTTCAAAGAAAGCGGGGATATCACGATGCCGTAACTAAAAGGTAAAATCAATGCCAATAATCAAAAGTAGAAGAAAAAAACACCGATTTTAACCCGTATAGGGAAAAAAGAGTTAAAAATAAATATAATATTTTTGTCATTTTTATAAAAATCTCGGTTTTATTGTTGATTTAATGAAATGGATTTATTATAATGTAAAATAGTATGGGTATGTGTGTTTACATTTGCCCGATGTTTTAGGAGGATTGCTGAATATGGCAAAAAACTCAAAAAATAACCAAGGCCGTCCGAGCACAAAGGCTGCTGACGGCGTGAGGGGTAAGAAAGCGAAGAAAAAGAAAAGAAAGAAAAAGCACCCGATTCTTTTCACTATTTTTCTGTTCTTCTTCTGCATTTTTGTTTCGTTTATGCTCACAGGTATTATAGTGGGCAATTCTGTGCTGTCACATGTTGACTCCTTTGTCAATGACGGAATTGCAATCAATCTCGAAAACTATAAAAATTCCCAGAGCCAGACAACGATTATGTATGCCTACGGTAAGGAAGACAACCTTATCGAGCTGACAAGACTGCACGGCGAGGAAAACCGAATCTGGGTAAATTACGATGAAATTCCCGAGGATCTTATCTGGGCATTCATCTGCCTTGAGGATAAGCGCTTCTACACCCATCCCGGTGTTGACTGGATCCGTACCATCGGTGTTATGATCAAGCCCTCACTTGCAGGTCAGGGCGGCTCAACAATAACCCAGCAGCTTATCAAAAACCTCACAGATGAAAAGGATGTAACCTACATCAGAAAGTTCAATGAGATTCTGCGAGCTCTTAACCTTGAAAAGAACTATTCAAAGAAGGATATCATCGAAGCATATCTGAACACGGCATCACTGGGCGCAGGCTGCTACGGTGTCAAGACTGCGGCAGAAACCTATTTCGGCAAAAGCCTTTCAGAGCTTACAATATCCGAGTGTGCAACAATTGCAGGCATAACCAAGGCTCCCTACTCACTCAATCCATATGCCAACTATGACAAATGTATGAGCAGACGAAACGACTGTCTTTATTTCATGCACCAGGAAGGCAAAATAACAACAGAGGAATACAACAAGGCCTTAGAGGAGGAAATCGTTGTTCAGGAGTATAAAAAGAACGACGAGCAGGAGCAGACCGAAGATGTTGAAATTCTCTCGTGGTATGAGGAGTATGTTATAGATCAGGTTATTTCCGACCTTCAGAAGCAGTATGGCTATGAATATACCGAGGCGTGGCGCCAGGTATACTACGGCGGACTTAATATCTATGCAGCAGTCGACCTTGATGTTCAGGCTGCACTTGAGGACTCATATATTGATCGTGAAGGCTTCCCGAGAGCAAGCACAAGGGATAAAAACGGCAATCTGCCCAACTCTGCGATGGTAATTATGGACTATCAGGGAAGACTTGTGGGTATTGCAGGCGGCACAGGCGCCAAAACCGAAAACAGAAGCTATAACCGTGCAACCGACACAAGAGCAAAGCAGCAGCCCGGTTCATCAATCAAGCCTCTTGCTGTTTACGCTCCCGCAGTTGATATCGGACTTGTTACCGCAAGTACAACTATTCTTGAAAAGGCTATAACCGTCAACGGAAAGGAATGGCCCAGAAACTTTAACGGCGACCACGGCTCGGGCAAATATGTCACTGTTGAAAATGCCCTTGTCAGATCACTCAACACAGTCCCTGTCCGTATTCTTAACGAACAGCTCGGTCTTAAAAATTCAATGAAATACTGTAATTAGGAGTTCCATCTGAATCTCAATCCCAATGATCCTCCCGCAGGTGATAAGGGCCTTAGTGCTCTTGCAGTCGGCGGCACCACAACAGGTGTCACACCCCTTGAAATGGCAGCGGCTTTTGCAACCTTCGGAAACGGCGGACGCTATTATGAGCCCTACAGCTATTTCCAGGTTACAGACAGAAACGGAAACATTGTTCTTGACAGAACCAAGGAAATTCCTGAGCAGGCAATCAAAAAGGGAACAGCTGACAGCCTTCTTTCAATGCTGACAAAAGCTGTTACACAGGGCGCAGGTACAGGTTACGGTTCAAAGATCAACGGTTTCCAGACCTACATGGATCTGTTCATGACCGGCGGCGCCTGCAACTACGCTGACTGGAAGAACGAGGAGTATGACTCCATCATCGAGTCCTGCAAGACCGGTGAAAAGAACCGCTCGCACATTGATAACATTCTCAACAGCATGCGTCTGCTCGACACGCTCTATCAGTCTGCAGAGCGCGG
>CALFMA010000068.1 GCA_937880065.1 uncultured Ruminococcus sp. | reverse complement strand
GGCAATAAGGGCGAATTCGGCGGAAGAAATCCCCGTGAGGATTTTCAGCCGACTACCGATGAAAACGGAAATCCTGTAATTCCCGAAAAGGGTTTCAACAGAGGAGATTTTCAGCCGACTACTGATGAAAACGGAAATCCCGTAATGCCCGAAAGGGACTTCAACAGAGGCGATTTTCAGCCTGCCACAGATGAAACGGGAAGTTTTATAGTTCCCGAAAAACCGCAGTTTCCCTACGGCAGCGACAGGGATTATCCTGTCTAAATAATCATTGACATCCACAAAATTTCATATAAACCACCTAATGCGGGGCAGCCGAACTTTTCATAGTTCGGCTGTTTCCGTGCAATGAAAGGATTAATTATGGAGAAAAAAGAACACAAAAAACTTGATTTGTTCCTGACTTTTTTCAAAATCGGAGCATTTACATTCGGGGGCGGCTACGCTATGATTCCCCTCATTCAGAAAGAGGTCTGCGAAAATAAAAAGTGGCTTACCGATGAAGATATTCTCGAAATCGTGGCAATTGCCGAGTCAACTCCCGGCCCTATTGCCATAAATTCCGCAACCTTTGTAGGCTACCGCACAGCAGGAGTTTTAGGGGCGTTATGCGCAACTTTAGGTGTAGTTATGCCCTCATTCCTGATTATCACCATTATCTCAATGGTGCTTCGGGAGTTCAGCAGCTACAGGGCGGTAAAATACGCATTTTTCGGCATTCGTGCAGGAGTTCTCGCCCTTATTATCAAGGCTCTTATTTCTATGTACAAGAAATGCCCCAAGAATGTATTTTCCTATTGCATAGCGGCGGCGGCATTCATTTTTGCCGCATTTACGGACATAAATGCCGTATTTATCATTATCGGATGTGCTGTTGCAGGTCTGATTTATTTCCTCACCGTGGCAAGTAAGGCAAAGGAGGCAAGCAAATGATTTTACTTGAACTTTTTCTTACATTTTTCAGAATAGGTCTTTTCACATTCGGCGGCGGCTACGCAATGCTCCCTCTGGTGCAGGAGGCAGTTGTGCAGAAAGGCTGGATGACAAATGAGCAGATTGTCGATTTTATTGCGGTAAGCGAAAGCACTCCCGGACCTTTTGCCATTAACATTTCAACTTATGTCGGCAACGAAACAGGAGGAATTATCGGCGGTATATGTGCAACCCTCGGTGTTGTTATGCCCTCATTTATAATTATTCTTATTGTTGCGAAATGCTTTGATAAATTCCGCAAAAGCAAGGCGGTTGAGGGTTGTATGACAGGCTTGAAACCTGCTGTAATCGGTATGATTGGCTCGGCTGTTGTGTCAATCGGAACTACAGTATTTTTCCCAGACGGCGTAACTGCAAAGGTTCTTACAGGTGTGCCGTTTTACATCTCCCTTGCAATTTTCGGAGCAGCACTTTTCTTCACTTTAAAGAAAAAAATCAGTCCCATTATCATTATCGCTTCATCGGCGGTTATTGGAATTGCGGCAGGTTTTGCTCTGAATTTATAAAGGGAACCTCTAAAGGGCATCTCTAAAAAATATGCGGCGGAAATTCTCCTGCCGCTTTTTTTACATTTATGTATTGACAAATGTCTATGTGTATGATATAATAATATGCAGATTAATATATTTTGGTTCGTCAATCAATTCGAGGTGTTATTTATGAAAAAATCTGAAAAAGCAGCGGAATTATTTTCACAGGGATTTAACTGTGCTCAGAGCGTTTTTGTGGTATTTGCGGAAAAATACGGCATAAGTCAGGAACTTGCGCTTAAAATCGGCTGTGGATTTGGCGGCGGAATGAGAAATGCTGAAATCTGCGGTGCTGTATCGGGAGCAGTTATGGTAATAAGCCTGCGATATGGTCATTCAGAGAGCAGCGATAACGACAGCAAATCCCTGTGTTACGCCAAAACAAGGGAATTTACGGAGCAGTTCAAGGCGAAAAATAACAGCATTATATGCCGTGATTTGCTGGGAATTGACATTTTTAAAGGCGACGGAATGAAAATCGCAGGGGAAAAAGGTTTGTTCAAAACCGCCTGCGTTGATATGATTAAAAGTGCTGTTGAATTATTGGAAGAATTGGGGTATTGATATGGATTATGCAAGAATTTTCAAGGCATTAGGGGATAAAACCCGCCTTGAAATTGTGGTAATGCTGGCGGACGGGGAAAAATGTGCCTGTAAGGTCCTTGAAAAATTCAATTTTACACAGCCAACTTTGTCCCACCATATGAAAATCCTCTGCGACTGCGGAATTGTCACAAGCCGAAAAGAGGGGAAATGGACGTATTATCGCCTTTCTGAAAGTGCTGTATGGGAGATAATCGGATTTTTGAAAAAATTAACTAATACCAATCCCTAAAACAACAGTAGACAAATCTAATGGCATAAATGCTGCCTGTCATCGTTTTTGCTCATCATCTTTGTCTACTAACATTTTAGGGATTGGTATAAGGAGATAGAAAAATGAAATTTTACAGAAATGAGCTTGAATGCTGCCCGAAAACAACTTGCAAGAACAACGGAAACTGCAAGGACTGCATAATGAAACACAAGGCTACAGACAGCCTGCCATATTGCCTTTTTCCCGATAATGACGGGGATAAGAGTCTTAAACATTTCTACGAAAAGCTTGGGGAATATCTCACAGATAAAGATTGATTTTCACAATTTTTCACTTTAGGCGGTTTTATGTGAAAATTATATCACAAAGAATTTTTCATTTTTTAACATTCACCGCATTTTAGTTTCACAAAAGACGGGTATACTATAATCATCAAAGGAAAAGAAATTTCCACGAAAGGAAAAGTGATTACTATGAATGAATACAATTTCAACATTGAAGAAGAAAATGGATACTACCATGACGAAGACCCGGATAACAAGCCTAAAAAACGCACAGGCTTAAAAATTGTGGCATCTCTTGTGGCTATGACTATTGTTTCGGCAAGTTCAATCGGAGTTTACCGCACAGTAATTGAGGGAAATAATTCCAAAAGAGAAATCTCACAGTCTGAGGAGGAAAATTCCGATAAATCCGAGTCATCAAAGGCAGATTCCACAGAGGCTAAGGAAACTACAACAATTTCCAATATGAACTCAATTGACATCAATGAAAGCAGCACGGATATGGAAGTTCTCACAACAGAGGAAGTTGTAAAAAAAGTTATGCCTGCCGTTGTTGGTATCAAATCGGAATTTGTAGCTGAACAGCAGCAGAACAGCGGCAATAATTACGGCGGATATGACGATTTTGGCGGTTTCGGAGGCTTTGGCGGATTTGGCGATATTTTCGGCTTTGGTGACAGCTTCGGCGGCGGAAATTACGGCGGACAGTCACAGCCTGAAAATGCTATCGGCACAGGTACAGGCGTTGTATTTGCTGAGGACGGCTATATTGTAACAAATGCCCACGTTATTTACGACAGCCAGAATGGTTTCGGCTTAGCTGATGAAATACAGGTGCTTGTGAACGATGAAACATACACAG
The DNA here is from genome assembly GCA_937880065.1 of uncultured Ruminococcus sp. The sequence continues at coordinate 4,422 of CALFMA010000068.1, read as the reverse complement.
CAGGGGTTATCGGCTATGATGTTGACTGTGACCTTGCGGTGCTGAAAATTTCCGCAGACGGACTTGTTGCCGCAGAATTCGGTGACAGCGATAAGCTTAACCTTGGCGAAGATGTAACAGCTATCGGAAATCCTCTTGGACTTGACCTTATGAATACGGTTACAAAGGGCATTGTTTCGGGACTTAACAGAAATGTTACAATCAACGACAAGTCAATGAGCCTTATTCAGACTGATACAGCCATAAACGAGGGTAATTCGGGCGGTCCTCTCATTAACAAATACGGTCAGGTTATCGGCATCAATTCCTCAAAAATGTCAAGCAGCGGACTTGGTTCAGCTTCAGTTGAGGGTATCTGCTTTGCAATTCCCTCAAATAAGGTATCTGATGTTGTTGATGATTTCCTCAATTACGGTTTTGTCAAGGGCAAGCCGCAGCTTGGTATCAGCTGTCGTGACGTAACAGAAGATGTTTCGGAACTCTATGATATGCCTCTCGGCGTGTATATTGTGGAAGTTACAGAGGGCGGTGCAGCAGAAGCGGCAGGTCTTAAAAAGAGCGACATTATAATAGCAGTTGACGACGTAAAGGTAAAAACATCATCTGAACTGACAGCACAGAAAAATCTCCACAAGGCAGGAGATGAAATCAAGGTGACATTTATGAGAAACGGCAGCGAAATGACAACAACTCTTATCCTTGGAGAAGCAGAAGCTCCGGTTGAATAAAGGGAATCCCTAAAGGGCATCTCTAAAACAATACCGCACAATTTCAAAAATTGTGCGGTATTGTTGTTTTATCACTTTTCGCCGTGAATAATATTCATAAACTCCTGCATTTTAGCTTCATAAATTTCGGCAGGCAGCAGGGCAATTCCTGTTTCATCGCTCAGCACAATCAAGCGGCTTCCTGTTTCCAATCCGAATTTTTCACGTGCCGCTTTGGGAATGACAATCTGCCCACGGTCGCCGATATTTACCGAACCCCAGATATTTTTCCCGATAGGTGCAGGGGGAAGCACTCCTAAATCCGCTTGTACTCCGTCATTCATAAGGCTGTCAAGGGTAACTCCGTACAATTCAGCAAGCACAGCCGCTTTTTCAATATCGGGAACGGTCTGTCCGTTTTCCCATTTTGCATATGCCTGACGGGAAATGTTAATTTTCTCCGCAATCTGTTCCTGTGAATAGCCGTTCAGCTTTCGCAGCACAATGAGATTTTCTTTCAGCATAAAATCAACTCCTTATAAATCAATAATTTCAAATCTTCTGCACGATGTTTTATAGCCGATAATTGTCAATATTGCGTAAATTGCCGCACCTGTCGACAGCAGAATAAGCTGCAAACCAAGATGCTCCGTGCCAAAGGCATTGACAGGGGAAAGATTGGGGATATGATGTGCAGTTTCGGCAATTCCGATTGTCAGAAATGTGGCAATAATATAGCTGACAAATGGCGTGAATTTATATGCCGTTTTGAAAAAACCTGCAATAAAAACGAGGTTGAACAGCCCGAAAATTATCAGGGCCATTCCGAGAAAAAATGGATTTGCATTCATCAGCGCATTCTCACGGTATGGTGCAGCTTCAGAAAAAACGGTCATTCGCAGTATAGTCAGCACCGCCATAACAAGAAATCCTGCCATTTCAATCATAATTGAAAAAATAAATTTTCCCTTGACAACATCACGCTTTGCAATGGGGAGAAGTATCGTATATACAATATCATTCGCCTCTCTTGCATTCTGAAAACTGTAAAATATTCCAAGAGTTACAAAAAATGCTCCGCATAAAACGGGATACCCAGGAATAAGCGTCATTGCCCCAGCCACAATAAAAATATATGTCAAAACCGAAGCACTGAGCCTCATTTCTTTTTTCATAAGTGCTTTCATTTTTTATTCTCCCTTTCCATTCTGAGAAATATTTCTTCAAGCGTTTCATCGGGTTTGCCGTAACGCTCCATAAATTCTGATTTTGCAGCGTCTGCACGGATTTCACCGTGGCTGATATACAAAATATTATCAGCACATCTTTCCAAATCCGAGGTAATATGGGTTGAAAACAGAATTGTCACGCCGTTTTCCTTTAATTGGCGGAAAACTTCAAGAAGTTCGTCCCTTGAAAATGGGTCAAGTCCGCTTGTGGGTTCGTCAAGAATAAGAACCTCCGAACCGTGGGAAAGGGCAATGAGCAGGTTGCATTTAACTTTCATTCCCTCTGAAAGCTCCATAGGCTTTTTATTTTCATCAAGTCCGAAAAGCTCCATATATCGCCGACATTCCTCATCGTTCCAGTTGCGGTAAAAGCCTTTGGTAACTTCAATAATATCGTGCAGAGTTCTTCTGGGATACCAGCTTACAGTTCCTGTGGAATAGCCTATACGCTGTTTAATTTCGTTTTCATTTTTTAAAAGCGGCAATCCGAAATAGCAGACTTCACCGCCGTCAAGGTGAATGAGATTAAGCATAGCCTTGATTGTAGTCGTTTTTCCTGCACCATTTCTCCCGATAAAGCCTGTGATTTTTCCCTTTTCAAGAGAAAATGACACGTTTTTCAGAGAAAAAGCGGGGTAATTTTTGCATACGTTTTCAAGTGTAATTATATTCACAACAATACCTCCTGTGTGATTTATATGAATATTGTAACATATAGTTGCATTGGTGTCAACCAACTTTTATTAACACAAAATGTTATGTTTAGTTGCCTTTGTGGGATTTATCGAAATTCCAAAAATTTCCTTAAATATTTATAGGTTGAACTCACATAATACTTTTGCGGAAGAAATTCCGCACTCCGAAAATAAGGAGTGACAGCTATGAAAATGACACCAATTGCAATTGCATTGACAATGGCGGCAATGCCCGTAAATGCCGTATATGCGGCGGATAATACCGTAATAGGCTACGGGCAGGGAATGGCTTGCGACAGCCTTAACCGCCCTCTCGATGCAATAAGCTTCAATGAACGATACGGCGGATACGATGCCTGCGCCCTATCGTCGGAAGAAAACAGAATCATCATAACCTTTGACCAAGGCTATGAAAACGGCTATACAGCGAAAATCCTCGACACACTAAAGGAAAAGGGAGTTTCAGCGATTTTCTTCTTAACAGGCGATTATGCCAAAAAGGAGGAGGCACTTGTCAAGCGAATGATTGCCGAGGGACACATTCTCGGAAATCACGGTATGACACATTCAAGCCTGCCGACTTTAACAGCGGAAGAAGCTGAAAAGGAGATTATGGACCTCCATGAATACGTGCTGAATAATTACGGCTATGAAATGCAGTATTTCCGTTTCCCCTGCGGCGAATACTCCGAAGCGGCTCTTGAAACCGTGCAGAAATGCGGATATAAGACGCTTTTCTGGAGTTATGCCTATGTGGACTGGAAAACTGATGCCCAGCCTGATAAGGCGGAGGGATTGAAAAAACTTTCCGACTCGGCACATTCGGGAGAAATTCTTCTCCTGCACTCGGTATCGGCTACAAATGCCGAAATACTGGGAAATGTAATAGACAATTTCAGACAAAAAGGATTCAGCGTATAGTAATGCCGATTTCCGAAATTTCAGGAATTGGCACAAAAAATCCTCTGTGGAGAATTTCCGCAGAGGATTTTTATACTGTTGTTTCAGGGATTGGTATTATATTATTGAAATATCAAGTACACCCATACCGTTGCTGAGAGTAACAGCAATGTAGTCAATGCCCTCAGCTTCAACGGGAATTGTGTATTCTCTGAAATCGTCATATGCCGTAGTTGCCGTAACATCGCAGGAATATCGGTTTTTCCCCACGTTGAGGAATACTTTTCTGTCGTCAAACACCGAGGAAATTGTCAGCTTTACCGCTGATTTTCCTGTGAAATCAACTCCGCTGTATACCGCAGTTCCCGACCATTTTTCCACGTAGATGAATTCCCTTTTAAGCTTTTTCGACCAATGTGGAATTACATCGCCGCTTTTGTCATAGGTATATGCGGCAAAGGTTTCTTTTCGGATTCCAAGGCTGTCACCAAGGATTTCAACCTCCGCAGAAATAGGCAGATTTTGAGAATTTCCCCCTGCCATAAATTTATAGAGGGCAGTTTCCGTGATGAATTTTTCACGGCGAACATCGTAAATCTGCAATATTTCGGGGAGAATTTCAAGCTGTGCAGTTATCTCCCTGTGAGCCTTTATGAAAATTCGCTTAAAGGAACAAAGCTTTTTTATGGGACGGGTTGCCTTTGATTTTTCCACGGAAAAATAAAGCTGAATGACCTCGTCGCAGTCGCAGTCGGAGATGTTTTCAACGGTTACATATGCGGTAAATGAGCCGTCATCATTGGCGGAAATTTCAAGGCTTTTATAGCGGAATTCCCCGTAGGACAGCCCATAGCCGAAGGGGTAGAGGGGCTTTCCCTTGAAATACATATA
>CALFMA010000067.1 GCA_937880065.1 uncultured Ruminococcus sp. | reverse complement strand
GGTGCAAAAGATTTTGATCTTCCAGCCGGGAGGCGCAGATCTTGATGCCGTCCATGCCGGAAAGCTCAGCCCCGTGTTTTTCGGCTCTGCCCTCAACAAAAAGTGAGCTGCTGCCGTCGTAAGCCTTTGAACTGCTTGCTGATACAGTTGCAGAACCTCTGCCTGTCCAGTCACCTTCGCCGCTTTCAAAGCTGTCACGATAGTACTCGTTATCAGCCGCACTAATGCTCACAGGTGCAATCGCACTTATGCTCATTACCAAAGCTGAAACCGCCGCCATAATGGATTTAATTCTCATAAGAATTCCCCCTTTTGAAATTTATGCTTATAAGCATTATATATATCTATTAACATTGTAACAATTCTTCAAATAATTGTCTACGCAAAAATTGCTCAAAAGCATTTCAAATTCACCAATTTTGTGCTTTTTTCAAGGATATTGTCACATAACCATAACAATAAATCGTTATAATATATGAAACGTTTCAAAAATGAGGTGATGCAATGACAAATGCTGAAACGGAAAAACTCAATAAGCTGTATGAAATCTACGAACAGCCAATGTACCGTATTGCTTTTTCCGTTCTAAAAAATTCCTCAGATGCCGAGGATGCCGTTTCCGACGCATTTATGAATATAATAAGGAAAATCGGAAAAATCGGCGATGTCAATTCCCCGAAAACCAAAAGCTATATAGTGAAAACCATAAAAAATTCAGCCATTGACATTTACAGGAAAAACATGCGGAATTATGACAGATTACAGCCCATGGACGACAGTATAAACACAATTCCCGACACGGCTTCGGGATTTGAAATCAATATGGGCGAAAATGACGGATTACTTGACATTCTAAACGAAACTGACAGAAAAATCATTTTGCTTCGGTGCAGGGACGAGCTTCAATGGCGTGAAATTGCACAGCAAATGAATATGACAGAATCAAACGTGCGGAAAAGATTTGAACGGGCAAGAAAAAAACTCATATCTCAGAGAGGAGATGCAGGCAATGAATAAAAATGATTTTCCCAATGAAAAAGAATGGAAAAAAATTGTTGAGGACGCTTTTTCCTCCGATGAGGAGCATATTTTTTCCGAACATTACAAACTGAACAAACAGCAGATGCTGAGGAGGGTTACTATGACAAAAAAGACTTTCAATAAAAAGCGTGGATTGGCAATTATTGCGGCGGCGGTGGCTGTTACAGCAGCTATTCCCCTTTCGGTTTTCGCCTATGAAAAGCTGACAGCAAAAATCGAAAAAACAGCAAACTATGAAAATACAATTTCAATTCAGACACCTGTGGCTGATACGGAAAATACTGAGGCTCCAAAGTATATGTTTTATGAATTCGGCTGGGTGCCTGAGGGATATGTTCCCTCTACGGAAAAGGGCGGCTTTACCCTTGACAGCGATGAGATTAAGGGCGCAATTTCTCCGCTGTTTTACAAGCTCCCCAATGATATGACTCTTGAACTGTCCCTGCCCTTTTCAGCAGAATGTGAAACTTATGAAGCAGAGGGAAAAACAGCACTTATAAACTACCGTGAACCTCATGTGTTTTTCAATGAAAATCCTTATACAAGAGAAGTATTTGTAAGCTTTGAGGGAACAAGTTATGTTCTTGATATATCCATAACTAGGGATATTTCTCATGAGGATCTGCTGAAAATCATTGACAATATAACTCTTTATCCCACAGAGGAAAAGCTTCACGGAGATTATATTCCGTGGCTTGACGAGAGCAATTATCAGTCCGATTCTTTTACACCTCCGGAAACTTATGCCTACGAGGAAAATGTAAGAACTATCGGTGACACCGTAAGCAAGCCTTATAGTGGAGCAGGAATGCACGATGGATATGATATTACTCTCAATAGTTTTGAGCTTACAGACAGCTTTGACGGAATAACAACAGACGGCTGCGGAGATGAAACCGATTTCAGTCACCTTATGGACGAAAACGGAAATATCATTGAAAACATTCGTACTACTGTAAAACGTGGTGATGGTGTTGATACAAATGATGAGATTATCTCCGAAGAAATCCTGCCTATGCACATACTGAAAATGAACGTGACATATACAAATACAGCCAATGTTGAAAATGAAATATGCATAAGTCCTATTATGTTCATCATGGAGGACGGTGAGCCTATTGCGTACTGGGAAGCACAGGGCGAATATTCTGTTTATAATTCCATACTTGGCGGAGAAAGTCAGTCTCATTGGTTTTCCGTAGCTTTTGACAGCGAGCAGAAAGGCAGTAAAAACTACCTTCTTCTTGAACCCGGTGAATCAGCAGATGTGCAGATTGCATTTTTTGCCGATGACAATGTAAAGGATAAAATTTATGTTTCCTTTGACGTTAGCGGCAATAATTTCGGCGAATATTTTGATGTAAACGGATAAAATAATAATCCCCGATGAATTTTTTCATCGGGGAATTTTATACAAAAAAATATATCATTGATTGTCTAAAATGCCATAGTGACAAAGATGTGAAAATGTGATATAATAAATATTACTTACGTAAATGTGATTTTTCATTGCTCCGCAAATTAACTCTTGAAGAATTAGTTGGTGAAGCAATATATAAGGAGGTTTTTTCGTGGATTACAAAGTAAATAGCGGAATATGGGGAACTATGTTTGGTGTCCCTTGTATTGTTGCAGATAATCTTCTTAAAATTGCCGACGAAAGTCAGATTAAGGTTCTCCTTTATCTCCTCCGACACAGCGAAAAAAATCTCACAGCAGAGGAAATTTCCGCCAACACAGGAGTTGGCACGGAAAAAGTTGCAGATGCGGTCTTATTCTGGCAGCAGGTAAATGTTCTTTCAACTTCGGCTTCAACTTCGGCATCAGCTCCCGCTGCTCAGCCTATAATTGAGCCTGTAAAGGAAATCGCTGCCGATACACCTGCACAGCCAACTGCTCCCCTTGGAAATGCTCCGCTGAAAACTACACAGCTTCACCCCTCGGAAATAGCTGATATTCTTGCGGCTAACGAAAATATTTCCGACCTTTTCAGAATTTCCGAAACACTTCTTGGAACTCTCACCCCTGCTATGCAGAATACTTTAATATGGATGTCAGACTATCTCAGCCTTGGAAACGAGGTAATCCTCACATTGCTGGGATACTGCATTGACGCTGACAAAACAAATCCCAAATATATTGAGAAAATCGCCTCGGATTGGGCAGAAAATGAAATCACTACCCTTGAACTTGCCACAGCCGAGATTGAACGCAGAAATCAGGCTCGTGATTTTACAAATGAAATCAAGCGTATATTTGAACTCCGTCAGAATCCCACCACAAATCAGCAGAAAATGATTACAAAATGGCAGGCTGACAGACTTCCCCTTGATATGATTCATCTTGCATATGAAAAAACCGTTGAGCAAATCAACAAGGTTTCCTTTGAATACATAAATAAAATTCTCGAATCCTGGAAACTTTCAGGCTATTCATCTGTCAGCGACGTGAAAAATGCCGAGGAGGAATACAAAAGAAGAAAATCGGGTTCACCTGCCGCTTCCGACGGCTTCGACCCCGACAAATATAAAATGCTTATTAATAATGTATAAGGCGGTGATTTTTTGGACAGCGAAATTTTTGATAAAGCCCACGCCATTCTGTCACAGCGTCGTGCAAAGGCTATTGCCGAAAATGACCGGCGTATTGCGGAAATAAATGAGAAAATTCCCGAAATAAAGGAAATAAACGACGCTCTTTACAATACGGGAAAAGAGCTTATTCGCATTATCAGCGAGGCAAAAGGTGCTGATGTAAGCGAAAAAATCGAACAGGTGAAAAGAAATAATCTCGGAGCGCAGGAGGTTGCGGAACAGCTTCTTTCAGCCAACGGCTACCCCTCCGACTACCTTGCTATGAATTACAGCTGCCCGAAATGCGGCGATACAGGCTATATCAACGGTATTTTCTGCGACTGTTTCAACCGCCTTACAGCTAAGCTTACAACTGAGGCACTCAATCAGAAAGCCCAGTTAAGCCTTTCAAGTTTCAACACATTCAGCCTTGATTTTTACAAGGGCGGCGACTATGCGGCTATGGAAAGAATTCTCAGTTTCACCAAAAATTATGCCGCACAATTCAGCAGAAATTCAGAAAGTATACTGATTTTCGGCAATACAGGACTTGGAAAAACTCATATTTCCCTTGCAATTGCCAATGAAGTGCTGAAAAAAGGTTACAGCGTAATTTACGATTCAACTATGAATATCCTCCGTGACATCGAAAAGGAGCATTTCAGCCACGAAAAGTCAACGGAAATGCTTGATTTAGTCTGCGATGTTGACCTGCTTATCCTTGACGACCTCGGAACTGAGTTCGAATCAAAGTTCTACAACTCCGCAATTTACAATATTATCAACAGCCGACTTGTGAAAAATCTTCCTACTATTATAAATACAAACCTTGATTTTTCTGCCATTTCAGCACGTTACGGCGGTAAAATCGCATCAAGAATAATCACAATTTATAACTGTCTTGAGTTCAAAGGCGATGATATAAGACTACAGAAAAAGCAAAAGTCAATGCAATAAATTAAAAAATATAACTGCCGAAAACAGGTTTTTTCGGCAGTTGTTTTCATTTTCGCAATAAAATTGCTCTGTATTTTGCGAAAATTCTCGTTTTTATTAAAAATGACCAATAAAAAATCGAATTTTCCTGTTATACCCTTGGTTATCGGTTACAATCTGTAACCTGCTGTTGCTATTTATTTATTACGGTATGTATTCTGTAAATTCCAAAAATATGCGTAATACCGTTAAGAAATAAGCATATAAATTTTTTATTAGGGTTATTGCACGAATAGTTTTACAAATAGTATTATTTTACTGTAACCTTGTTGTAACTTTTCGAATCGGTAATTTCGGAAATTCGTGTTAATTAATATTCTGTATTCATTTTTAGTTCATATAATTTATGAGCAAACTGCACAAAAAGAAAAATTTCCCGTTCTTCTTATTTGTTCGTAAAATGGAAAAGTTTTGAAAAGTGTTGCTATTTTTTCTCGGATGTGGTAGTATTATCACAGTTGATTGCGATGCGTTTGTATCGACTTTCAATGATACAGTCCCTTTCGGATTGTATAATAAACGAATGCTTTTCGAGGAAAGGATGAGTTGATGAGAAAAGCTAAAATTGCAGCACTAATTATCGGAGGAGTTTCCACTTGCATATTCGGCGGAACTTTCGGTGTAATTGCTACATCACCGATTGTTAAGTCAGTAACTCCGAATAATGATGTTCAAAACATTTATGAAGTCCAAAGCGAAGAATTGGCTAATGTAGCTGCAGTAACTTCTATCAGAACAACACCCAGAACCACAACAAGCAAAATCTCTTATACGGCTGCTACAAGCACCGTAACAACATCAGGAATGAATGGTTCGTCCGCACTTAAAGAACTGCCTTCTATAAGCGTTTCTTTCAATAGTGCAATGGCAAAACCCAACAAGGATAATAAAACAGAAGGAACTACAAAGCCTTCAACAACATCTGCAACTGTTACTACTACAGAAACAGCTGCAACAACTACAACTAAAGTTTCAGCAATTACACCTGCTGTTGATCTACCCATATTTTCACCCGCTGTTTCTAAAACTTTTATAGCAGGAGCATCTCCTTCATTTGCACGATTAAATAAAGATTTAATTAAATATGTAGAATCAATTCTTTTACCAACAATTGCATCACTAAACTCTTTTTTTGATTCAATATCGTACATTTTAAATACGTCTTCAGTTACTTTTGTTTTTGGTCCAAATCTAAATGCTTCGTCAAAGGCAATTCTAACTGCAGCTCTTGCTAGGAATGAGCCACCGCCTTCGTCTCCAGCAACATATCCGATTCCTCCAACTTGCATCCATTTTCCATCTTCATCAATACCAACATTTACAGTACCTGTACCATTAATTGAACAAACACCTGTACCAGTTGGAGACGCAGCTTTAATACCTAAAAAACCATCATTTACTACTTGATAATTTTTAAAACCGATTTTTTCAACAGCTTCTTCTAATGCTTTTTTTTGAAATGGAGCATCAACACCTGCAAGTCCAAATGCACCAGATTCAACATCTTCAATTGTTAAATTGTTTCGTTCTAGAAGGTTTGTGATTTGGTTATTCATTTCAATGTATGCACCATTGAATGAACCAATTTTTGGCGATTCATGACTACATGTGCCACATCTTACACCATCTACAAAATTCCCTTCAATATCATATAATAAATAATCTGTTTTAGTGTTTCCACCATCAACGCCAATTACATATTTTTTCATTATTTTTCTTCCTTAAAGAATTGT
>CALFMA010000066.1 GCA_937880065.1 uncultured Ruminococcus sp. | reverse complement strand
GCAGGTACCATTGTGTCAAATACCGGCTTGCCGTTTACAACTTCTATGAGTGTCTTGCCGCTTTCCTCTGCATTTGTTGTGCAGTAAAGGCGTACAAATCCGCCCATAAAATATGAGCCGCCTGCAACTACAATTGCAAAGAATGTGGAAATAATTGCACCCTTTTTAATTGCCTCATCATCTCTGATTGCGTAGAACTTCTGAACCATCTGTGGAAGTCCCCATGTACCGAGAGATGTAAGAATTACAACTCCGATAAGATTTATGGGGTCAGGTCCAAAAAGTGAACCAAGAGTATTTGCAGGTGTACTCTTATCGGAAATAGCATTGAGAGAATCAAGTGCCATTGAAAGTCCGTCTTTCTTCTGAACTGTAAGCATTACTACAGTTGCAATACCGATAAGCATAATAATTCCCTGTACAAAGTCATTTACAGCTGTAGCCTTGTAACCGCCGAGGATTACGTAAATAGCGGAAAGAAGTGCCATAAGCACAATTATGATTGTTCCGCCGTTTTCGCCTAAGTCAAATACCATTCCGAAAAGTCTTGACAATCCGTTGTAAACTGACGCTGTGTAAGGAATGAGGAAGATGAAAACAATAAGTGATGTAACAGTTTTAAGAGTTGAGGAGTCGAAACGCTTTTCGAAAAACTCAGGCATTGTCTTTGCACCCATATGCTTTGTCATCAATCGGGTACGCCGTCCGATGAGGAAGAATGGAATAAGGCTTCCGATTATCGCATTGCCTATACCAACCCATGCGGCAGATACGCCATAGCTCCAGCCAAACTGTCCTGCATAACCGATAAATACAACCGCTGAAAAATAAGTTGTACCATAGGAAAATGCTGTCAGCCACGAGCCGACATTTCTTCCGCCAAGCATAAAGTCATTGGCGGATTTTGTTTTTCTTGAGGTGTAAAAACCTATACCTATCATTACTGCTACATAAATGCCCAGTATTATAAAGGTAGCGGCTTTTGAACTCATAAAATCACGTCCTTTCAAATGTGTAAAGCTTGAAAGCTTTAAATTAATAAAGTGTATGTTTATACTATACCATATTTCGGGAAAAATGTCAAGGGTTTTTAAAAAAAACATTCACGGTATCATAGGAATAAAAATATTTTTTAAAGTTATTGACAACTGTGTTAAAATATTGTATAATTTAAAAATGGAGGTATTAAATATGAAAAAAATTATTATATGGATTTGCTCAATGATAGCAATTTTCTTTATTGTTAACACTGTCGGCGGAATAATAGTCAACGTCTTTTTTGCCAATACTTACACTCCTGCTTTACTTGGTTGGTCGAAGAGAGCAGATACATTCATACACCCCGAATTGCAGGAATCCGGCGAAAAAAATAAGACAAACGGCTTGCATGGACTTGGTACACGTTCTTTGATATGTAACGGCAAGTTCAGCACAGGCAACAATATTTTAACCAATTTCCTGTTTGCAAATGTAACCATAGAAGAATCCCACATATTTTTTGATAAAGACGGAACAAATGAACTTTCCGGCGGTACATTTATTAATGTATATAACGACACAGGTAGTTCATTAGACCATTTCCAACGAAATATAGGTATTATAATTGTCGATGATTTCTGTAAGCTTGACGGAGCAAAGGATTTCTACAAGGAAATAAAGAACAAGGAATATAAATTCAGACTCGACAGCTATACAATTGGTGAAAATTACGTTATAACTCCCGTTGAAATTACAGTTCTTGACAAATATAATAACGAGGTGCTTACTAAGAGTTTTTCTTCCAACGGAGAAGTAATAAAGGCTGAGAATATTTATTTTAACGAAAACGATAGCGATACAGATGAATATGGCTCATCACTTGCCAAAAAGATGGATAACGTGTACGACGGAATGGAAAAAACGGGTAAAATCGTAAATTCTCTTAAAGATAAGGCAGTTTTTGATAACGGTGACCAAAGTGATACGGATACATCTTTCGGCATCTTCACAGTTGTAAACACAAATGTAGAGGTAATAGAAAATAATGCAATGGTTTCTGCTATTTGCTACAATTACTACAAGGGTGTTATATTCTACACCGTTTTCTTAGGTATAATTCTTACTGTAATTATGTTTGCTATTTCCCAAGTGCAAAAGAAGAAAAACCAATTCTATTAATAAGTAAATCAAAAAATTAAAGGGAGCGAAATGCTCCCTTTCGTTTTTTTCAAGCATAAAAACCATTCCAGATATACCGA
>CALFMA010000065.1 GCA_937880065.1 uncultured Ruminococcus sp. | reverse complement strand
TAAAATCCGATTACTCCTATAATTGAAGAAAATTCGGGCTATATTGTAACTTGGGCGTTTTTTTCGAAAAAAGATAATAACTATCAATTTCCACAAGGAACTACGTCGCTCTATATAGACATTTCATCTTTATTCCATAGTGAGGAAAGGGCAGAAATGGTTATCTCAATACTTGAAGCTCTTTTTAATGCAACTTGCAATGATCTAGAGATCTATTATATAGTCGAGAACCAGTACTCAAAAACCCTATCAGATTACTTGTATTACAGGATGCAAGGAATAGAATCACTTGAAGAAAAAATAGGGATGAAATTAGATGAAATAAACAATATAGTAGATATTAATAATGAAACGTTTAATACAATAATGTCCAATTTCTCAAATCAACTATTTGGCAACCAAATCTTTAAGGATAGATTAAAAGAAGAACTAATAAAGTACCGTTTTTTCAATCGAATTGGATGTCAGCCTATTTTTTCTGTATTAATATGTGGGGCATCTGGAATAGGCAAAACTGAGGTAGCAAGGATCTTGCATAGAGAATTAAGTCCGAACGAGCCTGTTATAAAAATCAATTTCGGAAATTATAGTACACAAGATGCATTAAATAGCTTGATAGGAAGCCCTCGTGGCTATATTGGAAGCAGTAAAGGTGAGTTGACAGATAAATTACAGCATAGTAAAAGTAAAGTCATATTGATTGATGAATTTGAAAAAGCAGGAAAACCTGTATACAACTTTTTTCTTCAGATGTTGGAAGATGGAAGGTTTACAGATTCATTAGGTAGAGAATATGATTTGAACAAGTATATTATTATTTTTACTTCAAATATGTCGAAAGAAAATGTCGGTCAGTACATTCCCCCAGAATTGCGATCAAGATTTAGCTGCAAGTTTTCATTTGGGCTTCTATCTAAAGATGAAAAAGAAGCGTATATAAAGTATAAGCTCAAACAATATTCAGAACAGATCATGAAATCTTACGAGAATATTTGCGAAAGTGATTTGGAAAATGTAGTTTCTATTGATGTATCGAAATATCAAAATATACGAGATATAAACAATGAGATTATGAGACAACTTGCTCAATCCCTATATGACAAAATAGTTGATAATAATGGTGACGACTCTTGACAACCGCCTCAATCTGCGCTATACTCAATATGTCCACTGGCAACACAATGGCAACAAAAAATCAGATACTCCAAATCTGACAGACAACTGAGATAATATAGATACCACGAGCGATAAAACTTAACTTGAACTGGTTAAGATTACGGTTCAAGGAGCGAGTGGGAATAAGCGGAAAGACTCCGCAGGCGAATTAATGGTAATGTTTTAATTCAGCTATAAATATAGAGCTATCTGATTCATTTGCGAATCAGATAGCTCTTTTTCACCGTAACTTTAAGTTGAAACAAAAGTTTTTTAAATTTTTCTTGACAACATAAAAAAAATAGGTTATAATTATAATGCAATAAAATTTTATAAGGTGAAGGAGATTTTCACAATGGAAAAACTTTATACAGGTAAAACAAAGGATGTATTCAAACTCGATAACGGCAACGTAATGCTCAAGTTCAAGGACGATTGTACAGGCAAGGACGGCGTTTTTGATCCCGGCGAGAATACAGTTGGTCTTACAATCGACGGTATTGGTAAGGCTAACCTCCAGACATCAGTTTACTACTTTGAGCTTCTCAAAAAAGCTGGTATTAAGACTCACTATGTAAGTGCTGACATTGACAACGCTACTATGGAAGTTCTTCCTGCAACTGTTTTTGGTCACGGTCTTGAAGTAATCTGCCGCCTTGTTGCTACAGGAAGCTTCATCCGCAGATATGGCGAGTATATTGCTGACGGTACAGTTCTTGAGGGCGGTTATGTTGAGTGTACATTCAAGAACGACGAAAAGGGCGATCCGCTCGTAACAAGCGAAGGTCTTGCTGCTCTTGGTGTTATGACTCCTGAAATGTTTGCAAGCATGAAGGAACAGACTCTCAAAATCACAAAGATTGTTGCTGACGACCTCAAGACTCTTGGTCTTGACCTCTGGGACATCAAATTCGAGTTCGGCTTTAACAACGACGAAGTTATCCTCATTGACGAAATCGCTTCAGGTAATATGCGTGTATACAAGGGCGACACAATCGTTGATCCTGTTGAGCTTACAAAGATTATCAATAACAGATAATTATATTTATATCACAATCTACGTGAAATCATTAAAGGGCAGTTCTAAACCCAAAGCTATAAAAATTAAGGGCTATCTGATTTTAAATCGGATAGCCTTTTTGTTATTGTAACTATCAGTTATCCTTGTTAGCCTTATCAATAAAATGTGAACGTTTTGTATATTCTTACAAAAAGTTATTGACAATCCACAGGATTTATGATATTATCATATTGTGGAGGATTATATATTCCACCTACAAACTGAAATAGGAGTGATAATATAATGAACTTCAAAAAACTATGGGGAGGTACTGTTGCAGCTGCTGTGATGCTTTCTTCATCGGTTTTACTTACACAAAGTAATTCTTTTGCTGATGTTTCATCCGTTGAAAGTGAAGTTCAAACGTCTTCATACTGGTATCCTGATGAAATGGAAATTGAAAAGCAAGAACTTTGTAAACAGTTTGATGAAGATTATACACAAGTTCCTGACCTTCTTGAGCGATATTCAACTTACTGCAAAATAAACAATTCAGAAGAATCAGAAATCTCTCGACTGTGGCTTGAAGAAAACGGAGATAGCTATTCTCAGTTTGCTTATACAACAGAAAGTAATGATTCAGCCGAAATACATCTTTATTATGACCCCGATAAAACTCCGGATATTCAAGAATTATATTCCCTTGTAGATAGCAAGGATGTTTCAGAAATAACTCAAAAAAAGTATGAGATAATGGAATATGAAGTATCTGGTGGCTTTTTAAAGCCTGTACCTACTGGGGAGTTTGCTGTAGAAGTCTCGATAGCATTCGATTCCTATGAGCACGAAAAAAACGCTGCTCTGACGATGAAAATTCATGATAAACTTAAAGAAGATTTCAAAATATCGCATTTCCATATTGATTTCAATAATGGTACAGCTTCATACAATAAGCGTATTGACTGGACTAAGCTTTACCTCATTGATGATTTTGGAGTTGAAATTCCTTTGTCTGAAGAACTAACAGAAAAACAAGTTGCAACTCTTAATGAGAAAATCAAAGAAAAAGGTTTCGATGTTTATTGTGATTCTGAAACTTATACTTTAAACTTTAATGAGAAAATGGATGTATACGAGCATTTTGATTTTGCCGAATATCTCTATGATACCTATGGTTTTTATTCAAAGACAGCTATTCCGTATAAACACATAGAAAGTAATTATGGTTCAGGCGATGAAGTAGATTGGCAATCTCCATATTATCCCAAAAATAAGTCTTTCAGCTCATCTGAAGGAGCACAGTATTCTGCTATGCCAGGTGATTTAAATGGCGACGGTGACACTTATTATCAGGACTTGGAACAAATGAGCGATTGGCTTCTTGGTGCTAATCCCGAAAATTCAGATTATGTAACAATGCCCAATCCCCAGAATGCAGACTTGAACAATGACGGCAGACTTGATGTTTACGATATGATTTTATTGCGAGAAATAGTTGCAGAAACATTATAAAATTAAACAGAATGGTCCGAAATTTTTCAGACCATTCTGTTTTAATACCAATCCCTAAAATGTTAGTAGACAAAGATGATGAGCAGAAATGCTGTAT
>CALFMA010000064.1 GCA_937880065.1 uncultured Ruminococcus sp. | reverse complement strand
TCCTACAAGGCAAGAAAGCTAAAAGAGGGCAAACTGGGCGTTTTCTGGCACACTCAGGGCAGCGGCAAGAGCTATTCAATGGTATTTCTTGCACAGAAAATCCGCCGCAAATTCGCAGGAAGTCCTACGTTTCTGATTCTTACAGACCGTGATGAGCTGAACAAGCAGATAAGTGATACTTTTGAAGCCTGTGGATGTCTTGGCTCGGTCAAAGCAAGTAAATGTATCCCGTCAAGCGGTGCAAGACTGGTGGAAATGTTGGAGGGAAATCCGAGTTATATTTTCACTCTTATTCAGAAATTCAATCAGCCTGATGCAAAGCCAATTATTCCCGACCATGATATTATTATTCTTTCTGATGAAGCACATCGCTCACAGAATGGTATCTTTGCGGAGAATATGTGTAAAATGCTTCCGACTGCTTCCCGTATCGGTTTTACAGGAACTCCGCTGTTCAAGTATGACAACATCACAGAGAGAACCTTTGGTACCTATATCTCGGTGTATGATTTTCAGCGTGCTGTGGACGACGGTGCAACTGTTCCGCTTTACTATGAGAATCGCAGTGATATGCTTGATATCCAGAATCCCGAAATCAATGACGAACTTCTTGCAGCAGTCGAAGCCGCAGACCTTGATGTCAACGAACAGTCAAAGCTTGAATTGGAACTTGCAAAGGATATACATATTATCACGGCACAACCTCGTCTGGAAGCAATTGCAAGAGATTTTGTATCTCATTATTCAGAACTCTGGACAACGGGTAAGGCAATGTTTGTCTGTGTAAATAAAGTCACTTGTGTGCGGATGTATGATATGGTGAAGGAGTTTTGGTCAGAAAAAATCAAGGAACTTGAAAAACAACTGAAAATTGCTTCACAGCAGGAATCACAGGAACTTCAGCGGAAGCTTGACTGGATGAAAGAAACGGAAATGGCAGTTGTCGTCAGTCAGGAACAGAATGAAATCCAAACCTTTCGCAACTGGGGACTGGACATTGCACCGCATCGTGAGAAAATGGAGAAGCGTGAACTTGACAAGGAATTCAAGGATACGGGCAATCCGTTCCGCATTGTATTCGTCTGTGCAATGTGGTTGACTGGCTTTGACGTAAAATCCCTTGCTACGATTTATCTGGACAAGCCACTGAAAGCACATACGCTGATGCAGACAATCGCTCGTGCCAATCGTGTTTGTGATGGAAAGAGCAATGGCCTGATCGTGGATTATATCGGTGTTGTCAAGGCTCTCCGTCAGGCACTTGCAGATTATACATCAAACGGTGGCGGCAGAGGTCCCGGCGACGACCCTGCTCCGGACAAGTCTGAACTTATAGCTAAGATTATAAACACCATCAAAGCTATTGAAGCCTATATGGCAGAACAGCAGTTTTCACTTAAGGCAATCCTGGAGGCTGACGGATTCGATAAGCTTCGTTTAGTACAAGCGGGTGCAAATGCGATGTGCACCACAAGTGAGATAAAAAAACGCTTTGAAATTCAGGCACGAGAGCTTTTCAGAATGTATAAGTACATTGAAAAGTATGAAGTTGAAGATGAAATTCACCGCTATAAAAACGCAATCAGCGAAATATACGACCAGCTTCAGGAAAAGCGTAAGCATTCGGACAATTCTGCTCTGATGGCACGGATTAATGAAATAGTCAGTGAATATATTACTGTGAAAAAGAACGAAGGCTCTGAAGATAATAAGAAATTTGACATCAGCAACATTGATTTTGACAGACTTCGTCGTGAATTTGAAAAAGCACAGAATAAGAATCTTCTCTTAAAAGATTTACAGCAGCTTGTCGAAGAACGTCTTGCCAGAATGCTTAAAAACAATCCTCTCAGAATAGATTATTATGAGCGTTATCAGAAGATTGTAGATGAGTATAATACAGACAACAGGAAAGACGAGATAGCTATTATCTTTGAAAATCTTATGAAGCTTGTAAGTGAACTTGATGATGAGCAGAAGAGATATGTTAAAGAAGGCTTTAATAGTGATGAAGAGCTGACTATGTATGATATGCTTTGTGAAGGAAAAGAACTAAGCAAAGAAGAAATCAAAAAGGTTAAAAAACTTGCTCAGGATATGCTCGAAAAAATCAAGGGAAGAATACACGAACTCGATCACTGGCGTGATAAGGAAGAAACGCAGTCAATGGTCAGTGTATTAATCAGAGATATTCTTTGGGCGGAGCTCCCTGAGAGCTATGATGATAAAGCGATTTCTGATTATCGTCAGAGAATATTTGAGTATGTTTATGAGGCATATCCGGCAGCGTAAAGGTGTTGAAACAAAAAATGTAGCTTTTATAAACAGACAATCAAAATAATGATAAAAAAACACGGAAGCATTCAATCGAAAAACTTCCGTG
>CALFMA010000063.1 GCA_937880065.1 uncultured Ruminococcus sp. | reverse complement strand
AGGCAAGGCAGGAATATCTTGACCGCCGTGGAGTACCGCAAAGTTATCGCTGGACTACTTCTCCTTGGGAGCTATGACAGGAGCGTGCCACGCTCCTGTGAATGGCAGACAAGGCAAAGCATTGGCTGACACAGCCCCTCGCAGCTCCCGTCCCCATCGAAAAATCCGCAGATTTGGAGATGGATGGCAGAGAGGATTTTCAAAATCTTCTCTGCCTGTGGGCGGCGGCATTGAAGCATATTCGGTTGCGGAAAGGCTGACGGTCACACCGTATTTTGAGGATGTGGGTACTACCTGCAAGCCGAAAAAGACGGCAGAGGCTTCCGCAGAAGCCGCATACCCCCTCGGAGAGCGCAATGCTCTTTTGATGGCTCCGCTGTCAAAAGTGCTTTTGCGTTACTTTTGGCAAAAGTAACAAAACCCGCCGCTGCGGCGGCGAAAGGAATATCAATTAAACAACCGCTATTTTGGAGGTGACGCCTATAAAACGAACAATCAGCGCAATGTCCGGTGATGGCGTAGTTGCTCACAACCGCCGAACCTACACCGCAGAGAATGTTGACCCGACACGCACTCATCTGAATATCGAGTATTGTTATACTCCCATAGAACAAGCGTATCACGAATTGTTCGATGAAGCTCTGGCAGAGTTCAACGCAAAGCAAAAACGCAAAGACCGCTGCATCGAAAACTACTACGAAAAAATCCGTGATGGCAAACAGGAAAAAACTTTCTATGAAGTAATTTTCCAGGTAGGCAACCGAGAGGATATGTCCGCCGAAGGAGAAAACGCAGAGTTGGCAAAAACCATCTTGGATAAGTTTTACCGCAGTTTCCTTGAACGCAATCCGCAGCTCCACGTGTACTCCGCACATCTCCACATGGATGAAGCAACGCCACATCTTCACATCGACTTCATTCCCTTTACCACCGGAAGCAAGCGAGGACTTTCCACCCGTGTATCGCTAAAACAGGCACTTGCCGATCAAGGAATTACCGGCGAAGGACGTTCTCTGACAGAGCGTGATCTGTGGGTACAGAAGGAAAAAGAAGCCCTTGCAGAAATCATGTTAGAGCACGGTATCGAGTGGGAGCAAAAAGGCGAGCAGCGTGAACATCTCAGCGTTTTGGAATATAAGAGAGAGAAACGCCAAGAGGAACTTGCCGAGCTGACACAGCAGACGGAACAGAAAGCACAAGAGTATTCCGCTTTGGAAAAGAAAGTGGAGAAGATTCAAAAACAAAATGTCGCAATCGAAGCCGTTGAGAAAATCGAGGCAAACCCGATGGTACTTTCTTCAAAGGTTACGTTGGAACGCTCGGAGTACGAAAGCCTATCAACCGCCGCAAAGAAATATGTTGCCCAAGAGAAAAAAGAACACAAATTGCAGAAAGCCCTGGATGCCGCACACAAGCTGATCGCAGAATTGAAAAACACCATTGCCGATCTCACAAGGAAATTGGCAGCGGCAACCAAAGAGCTTGCCGAATATAAATTCGTTCGCAACAAACTCAATGCCGCCAACGTGGAACAAGAAAATGAGCGTCTACGCAATAGGCTTCGTACCTATGAGGATGTGATTTCCCGCAATAATCTGTGGTCGTATTTCTCCCGACACAGAGGAAAAACACCCACAAAAGACGAAGCACGTTGATTCCAGTGTAGAGTTGGAAAAAACGTAGATTTTCAAATGGGAGCGTTCAAATCGTACAGCGCATCATTTGGACGCTCCCCATCCAAAAATCAGCCCACTTTTACAGGTGATGAGCTGAGAAAAATTCGTGAAAAACAGGAGGTTTTATGAGAACAGGTCTTTCCAAGAAACAGAAAGCAACCAACATCTATTTTAATGAAGCAGACAGTATGATCGAAGTCTGCACCTACAATACCGCACTCAAAAACAGGCTCACCGAGTTTGCCGTGAAATATCCCTCCGAGTGCCGATTGATCGACGATGACGGAAACGGCTGTCTGACCTTTGAAGTCAGCAAGGGGCGTTTCGGTTTTAAGCTGACCGCACCCTATGACGAAAACCGCCGCAAGGCTGCCAGCGAACTGGCGAAGAAAAACACCGAAAGATTAAGGAGGCAAGAGCAATGAAAATCCTGTCCTGTGCGTTCAATATGGATACAGCCTGCGTGGAGCTGAAATTCGATAACGGCACCATGATAGCGATTGACACAATCGCCGTGGAGAATGAGATCACTGACAATATGTATCAGCGGTCAGAGCTGGACTATCTGATCTACAACGACCCGGTAGCGTATGCCGATCTGATACTCAACGGCGATCCCGAAACCTATCTGAAAACTGTAACCGAATACAGGCCTTTGGATAGTTGACCATACGCCGCCCGTGGGAGAAATCCTGCGGGCGTTTTTTAATTTAGCGTTGACTTAAACAAATGATGATGCTATAATTAAGTAACCACTAAAATAAAAGGAGCAGCAGTATGGAACTTGACCGTATGTTAAAAGCATTGGGTGAGCCAATGCGTTTGAAAATATATCAAGCTCTCTTGGAAAGAAAGCATTGTGTGCGCTCTCTTTCTAAAAAGTTTGGTATCTCAGAATCTGCGATTTCTCAGCACATGAAGGTGATGAAAGACGCAGGTTTGGTTTATGGAGAAAAATATGGCTACCACACACATTATCTCCCTTTGCAGGATGCCGTAGATTACCTTGCCGAACAGTTTGAATTGATGAAAACTGCATCCCTTACCGTTGATCGAGATATGACGGTCTGCCAATGCGAATATCGGAAGGAGGGCGAACAAGAATGAATATCTTGCTTGATTTGTTTCTTACTTTTGCAAAGATTGGCTTGTTCACCTTTGGCGGTGGCTATGCCATGATTTCCATGATTGAAAACAACTGCGTGGAAAGAAAACAATGGATTACCCATGACGAAATGATGAATGTGACCGTCATTGCGGAGTCAACCCCCGGACCGATTGCCATTAACTGTGCCACCTTTACTGGATACAAGAAAGCAGGATTTATTGGCGCTCTTGTGGCTACCCTCGGTATTGTCGTACCGTCTTTCGTTGTTATCTATCTGATTTCTATGTTTTTGGATAATTTCCTCGAACTGACCATCATTGCAAATGCGTTCAAAGGGATCAAAATTGCAGTGGGCATCTTGATTCTGGATGCGGCTGTTACCATGATAAAGAAGATGCACAAAAAGAAACTGCCAAGAGCGATTATGCTCTGCTCTTGCGTGGTCATGCTGTTTATCAATATTTTCGCATGGAACTTTTCTTCTATCAGCTTAATGCTGATTGCAGCAGCTGTCAGTCTGACGATTTTTATTCTGAATGGCGCACCTGAACAGAAAGGCGGTGCAGGAAAATGATTTATCTGGATTTGTTTCTTGGCTTTTTAAAAGTCGGCTGCTTTGCTTTTGGTGGAGCTTACGGCGCAATTCCTCTGATTCGTGATGTGGTGCTTTCATATGGTTGGCTCAGTGATGAAACATTGACCTATATGATTGCTGTCAGCGAAAGTACACCGGGACCGATCATGGTGAATCTGGCAACTTATGTGGGAAGCAGTCAGGCAGGAATGCTTGGTGCAATCGTGGCAACTCTGGCGGTTGTACTTCCGTCATTCATCATTATCCTGTTGGTAACTGCCTTGCTGAAAACAGCACTGAAAAACAAATATGTGCAAGCCGTTCTACGTGGTCTGAAACCCTGTGTTATCGGTATTGTGCTTGCAACTGGTATTTATATGGTCTTTGGAAACTGCTTTGGAGCGATTTCATCTGTAACAGTAAATGTGCAAGCTATCACCATTACTGCGCTTTTGGTAGCTTCAATGTTTGGATATAAGCATTTTGCAAAGAAAAAGCTGTCGCCTATTCTTTTAATTATAATATCCGCAGTAGCGGGCATGGCGGTATACGGAATATAGAATTAGGGTCACAAAATGAGAAAGCCCCATCTTGCTTTTTTGGTCGATTTTGCGTATAATATTATTGTTAGGGTGACAACCACCCGAAACAACTGTGTTGCCCCTCCCATGGTGGTTTATCACCACTGATAAGATTTTGATAAGCATCCATCGTACAGCTAAGATAATATGGGTAATCAAAATAATCAGAACAGCAGGCACAATATCTTCTAAACAAAATTGTTTAAGATGCAAGTCCCTGCAACGAGTGGGAATAGGGAATAATACCAACTGGCTTGCGAGTGCCCGAAAACTAAAGG
>CALFMA010000062.1 GCA_937880065.1 uncultured Ruminococcus sp. | reverse complement strand
TTCACTCATTTCTGCTATGAAGATTTCACAGGCTGACGAGGTTTATAACCTTGCGGCACAGTCATTTGTAACCGCAAGCTGGAATACTCCCATAGGTACAGCAGATATCAACGCTATAGGCGTTACAAATATGCTGGAGGCTATACGGCTTATAAAACCTGCGGCTCGTTTCTATCAGGCTTCAACCTCGGAAATGTTCGGAATGGTACAGGAAACTCCACAGAGAGAAACTACGCCCTTTTATCCACGAAGTCCCTATGGTGTGGCTAAGCTTTACGGTCATTGGATTACTAAGAATTACCGTGAAAGCTACAATATGTTCGCTTGTTCGGGTATACTTTTCAACCACGAAAGTGAACGCCGTGGAATTGAATTTGTAACAAGAAAAATCACCAATGCCGCCGCAAAAATCAGCCTTGGCTTGCAGGATTGTGTGGAGCTTGGAAATCTTGATGCAAAGCGTGACTGGGGACATTCAAGGGATTACGTAAGGGCAATGTGGCTTATGCTGCAGCAGGACGCTCCCGATGATTACGTAATTGCCACAAATGAAACGAGAACTGTCCGTGAATTTGCGGAAACAGCCTTTTCATATGTGGGAATTGACATTGAATGGCAGGGAACGGGAACCGAGGAAATCGGCATAAATAAGGCAAACGGAAAGACAGTAGTAAAAATCAATCCCGATTTTTACCGTCCTGCGGAAGTTGATTTTCTTTTGGGAAATCCCGAAAAGGCTGAACGTGAACTTGGTTGGAAGCGTGAAATCAGCTTTGCTGAACTTGTAAAGGGTATGGTTGAAAATGACCTTGAACTCGTGAAAAATGAATTAAAATAAGGGATTCTCTAAAATCGGAACACTAACGGAATTTTTAGAGATTCCCATAAAATAAAGGAATGAAAAATTATGAAAAATGGTATTTTAGCAACTGTCAAGGGCGGATATGACAAAAAAGATGTTCTTGAAAAAATTGACGCTTTTATGTCCCTCGTTATGAAAATTCAGAAAGGCACTTCCTCTGCGGAAGCTAAAGAGGAACTTATTAAAATCAAGAATATGCCTTTAAGAGAGGTTGACGAAAACACAGAAGGCTTTTCAAAGCTTGATACAAACGGCTATTTTACGCAGCTTGAGCATAATGTAGTTGCTTATTTCAAGCAGCCCTGAGGAGGAATTAAAATGGCATCGATATTGAGAACAGAAAAAGGCGGCTACAGCAAAGCTGACACTTTCAGAAAGATTACCGAATACAATATGCTTCTTGCTGAAATCAAAAATGGTTTATCAAAGGATGAAGCATTTGATAAGATGAAAGAGATAAAAGCAAAACCTTTAAGCAGGGTAAAAGAGGGCTTTTTCAGCCAATCGGGATTTTCCGTTGAGGATACGGATAATTACATTTCTGAACTCGAAAATCAGATTATTGACGCTTTAAGCAATGGAGATATGTAAATGAAAATTTCTTTTGATGCAGTACCCATAATTAATGGTAAAATGACAGGCGTAGGCTGGTGTGAAGTTGGTCAGACTACGGCAATGGCACGGCTTCACCCCGAAGACAGCTTCTATTACAGCTTCTTTTCAAGAAAAGATGACCATATCAAAATCAGCAAGCTTGCACCCTTTTCCGAAAATATAGGTGCTCATATCGGGCATTTTTCGGGACTTGCATACCGCACAGCAAGCCTTGTTATGCCTATCCCCTATAACTGGTTTTTCGGCAAGGATATGGATATAACTCATTTCTTCAACTATATCGCTCCCCCCGGAGTTCACGGAAAAACTGTTATAACCGTTCACGATATGGTTTATAAGTCAATTCCCGAAACTGTCCGTGAAAGAACGAAAAAAGTCCTTGAAACAGGCCTTGAAGCATCTATGGAAAGAGCGGATATGATTGTTACCGTTTCGGAATTTTCCAAAAGGGAAATCATACGCTACTACCCACAGCACGAGCATAAAATCCGTGTTGTTCTCAATGGCGTTGACCTTGAAAAATTCAAGCCCTGCGAGGACGAAAATCGCATAACACAGGTGAAAGAAAAACTTAATATTGAGGGTGATTACTTCCTCTATCTCGGTACAATTGAGCCGAGAAAAAATCTTGAAAGACTTATTACAGCCTACCATATGTTCAGTAAGGATATGGAAAATCCGCCTAAGCTTGTACTTGCAGGAGGTAAAGGCTGGCTTTATGACGCTATTTTCCAGCGTGTAACCGACCTGAATTTGTCTGATAAGGTGCTTTTCACTCAGTATATCGACTCTGAGGATATTAACCCTCTTATGTGCGGCTCTCTGGCATTTGTTTTCCCCTCAGTTTACGAGGGATTTGGTATGCCGCCCCTTGAGGCTATGGCTTGCGGAGTTCCCGTTCTCACAGCGGATATTGCGTCACTTCCCGAAGTTACAGGGGATTGTGCCGTATACTGTGCCCCATATTCGGAGGAAACTATTGCAGAGGGACTCCGTACCCTTTACAGCAGCCCTGAATTAAGAGCAGATTTAAGCCGCCGTGGTCTTGAAAGGGCAAAAACTTTCACTTGGGACAGCTCGGCTGAACAACTTTACGAAGTATACAAGGAGCTTATGAAATGAGAAAACTGAAAATACTTGAAGTAAATAAAGCTTATTTTCCCCATATAGGCGGAATTGAAACCCTTGTAAAGCAGTATTCGGAGGAACTGGGACAGTTCGACACACAGGTGCGTACACTTGTTTGCTGTGATAACCGTGGCGGCTCAATAAGAGAGCGTGTAAACGGCGTTCCCGTAATCCGTGCGGCAAATTTCGGAACTTATTTCTCCTGCCCTATTTCAACGCAGTTTGTGAAGCAGTTCCGCAGATTGTCACAGAAAGCCGATGTAATCCACATTCATATGCCATTTCCCCTTGCTGATTTTGCTATGCTTTTGTCGGGATTTAAGGGAAAAGTCGTACTTTCATGGCACAGCGACATTGTTAAGCAGAAAAAGCTGCTTACTCTCTATAAGCCGCTTTTGAAATATCTTCTCAACCGTGCGGATATGATTTTTGTAGCTACGGAGGGGCATATTGACGGCTCTGATTTTCTCTATGAATACCGTGAAAAGTGCCGTATTCTCCCCTATGGCTTGACTGTTGAGGATTATCTTGAAATTGAGAGAAAGCCTATTCTTACTGAAAAGCTTACGGACAAAAACAGCGTTAAGGTATTTTTTACAGGCAGACTTGTATATTACAAAGGCGTTGATGTTCTGCTGAAAGCCTTTACAAAGGTGAAAAACTGCGAACTTTTCATTGCAGGTACAGGTGAACTCAAAAATGCCCTTGAAGCGTATGCAAAAAGACAGGGACTTGAAGATAAAGTCCATTTTCTGGGATTTCTCCCCGATGATGAGCTGAAACAGGCTTATGCTGACTGTGATATTTTCGTGCTGCCCTCTGTGGCAAAAAGTGAGGCTTTCGGCATTGTTCAGCTTGAAGCTATGGTCTACGGAAAGCCTGTAATAAACACAAATCTCCCCTCGGGAGTTCCCTGCGTAAGCCTTGACGGTGAAACAGGACTGACAGTTCCGCCCTCTGACTCTGACGCTCTTGCAACAGCTATAAACTGCCTTGCAGAGAATAAATCCCTCCGTGAGGAAATGGGCAAAAAAGCCGCAGAGCGTGTTGCGGAAAACTTCAACGAAAAGGACATAATCCGCAAGCTTTATGAATATCTTTCAGAGGGAATTGACCGATGAAAGCACTTATAATCGGCGGCGGCGGATTTGTAGGCGGATACCTTGCAGATGAACTGAAAAACAATGGCTATGATGTATATATCACCTGCCTTGAAAAGGTTGACACCGACTATGTGCAGTTCACCCTTGATATACGCAAAAAAGACGATATATCGGCAATTCTCAGCGAAGTAAACCCCGATGTTATTTTTCATCTTGCGGCTCAAAGCTCTGTGGCTCTTTCGTGGAAAAATCCGCAGCTTACCGCTGAAATCAACATAATCGGAGCAATAAATCTCTTTGAGGCTGTCCGTGAATATGAGGGAAATCCCCGTGTTATCGTTATCGGCTCGGGGGAGGAATACGGCTGTATATCGGCAAATTCCTGCCCTATCAAAGAAACGGAACCCCTTCACCCTATGAATATTTATGCCGCAACAAAAGCTTGTCAGGAGCAGACAGCTGAAATATATGCCCGTGCATACGGACTTGATATTATAATGATTCGTGCGTTCAATCATTCAGGTCCAAAGCAGGAAAGTATTTTCGTAATGTCCGACTTCTGCCGACAGATTGCGGATATTGAAAAAGGCAGAAAATCCCCTGTTATGACGGTGGGAAATCTTGCGGCAATGCGTGATTTCACCGATGTCCGTGATATTGTCCGTGGCTATCGCCTCCTTGCCGAAAAGGGAAAAAGCGGCGAAATTTACAATATCGGCAGCGGAAAAGCCGTTTCAATTCAGTATATTCTCGATACGGCACTTAAACTTTCAACAGTTGAAATTTCTGTGGAAAGAGATGCAAAGCGAATGAGAGCCTCGGATATACCCATAATTGAAGCCGATACCACAAAAATTTACGGCGATACAGGCTGGAAA
>CALFMA010000061.1 GCA_937880065.1 uncultured Ruminococcus sp. | reverse complement strand
TAATTAATATTATATTATCAACTACAATCATATTACTCATAATTTACTCCTACCTGCGAATGCTTAATAATGTAAGCATTAAGAATTACAAGAAAAACAGCAAGCACACTCAGATATATATATGACGTTGCTATAGAACAATTAGGTTTTGCAAAAAACTCATTAAAATGCCAATTATAAGCAACGTGGGTAATTGGAAATATCCATCTGATTTTTGATGTTGCAGCATAAGACGGAAGTCCTACAAATGTCATTCCAATTGCAATTATTATACCCATACTTTTTTTACCGATTATTTTAAAAAGCATCATTAACATGATGATTATAAAAATATACAACATTAGTAATGTTGATGTTTGTAATAATATATAAATCGGTTTTCCCTGTGTATATACCGAAGTATCAAGAAATGTTGTTCCATACAAAAAAACATCAGGATAATCAATATATGTTTTTAATGTATAATCGCTCCATTCGTTGGATATAAATGCATTATCTGCCGTATAAACTGCAATATAAACGAATAACACCATAACATATATAATTGATACAGTAAATGCAAAAATCGTTTCTCCTATGTACCACGATAATCTGCTGTTTCGTATAAATACAAAATAACCCGAATTTTCATTCTGCGGAAAATCAGAAAATATTGTAATTACTACAATTGGAATTATGACGATATTCAAGCCTTTCGACATAAGAAATAATATTGGCTCAACTATATTTAACGTGTAACCAAGTTCAATGCTAAGCTCTTTCATCGGCTTCACAACACTATCAATCATAAATATAATTGCCAGAAATACCAATATTAGTTTTGGTTTTCTGATTAAGCATTTATATTCATTTCTGATAATAGCAGCAACTTTATTCACAGTATTTATATCTCCTCTTAATTAATATAAGGGCAATTAAAACCATAATAGCACCAATTACAGCAGTTAACGGTATATACCAATAAAATGATATATTAGTATAGTCAGGTATAAGATAGTACATATCATTAAAGCGATTGGGAAATAAAAGCAGCAGGGTTCTGTTTTCCCATTGTTCTTCCATTATCATATTCTGTAATTTATTTTCTGCTCTCATTGAAAAATATTCGATTACAACATACAAACATAACGTGAAAAAATAATCTTTTATCAAAAGCAAAAGCAGTATAGAAAGCATTCCGTACATTCCGCATAAAATTGCATTACATATAATCTTGTCACAAAAAAGATGATAATTAAAGCTTAATGTGATACTATCGCCAAATGAGTCTGCTTTAGGAAAAATAAGATATGTAATCATTAAAAACAATAAAATACCGCATAAAAACGATAAAAGTCCTGTGAAAAAGGACGCTAACATTTTTGAAAATGCAAATTGCTTATAACCATATCTTGACAAAGTAAATACATAGCTATCGGTAAACCATTCATTTTTAAAAGAGTATAAAGCTGAAAATGAGGATAATACAGGTAAAACTATGCTATACCATAATGAATTATCAAATCTGAACAATATATTCAAATAGAAAAATTCAGTTCCCTTTTCAATCCATTTATCCTTTCTGAACCGCACTATTTCATCAAGAACTGACATTGGATTTCTTGGTGATATAAGCGGCGCATCAGACAGTAAAAATAACAATAAAAAAACAAATACACTAATTATAAATTGCGGGGATAATATGTTTTTCTTTAAATCCACAATAAAGACTTTCATTATTTTCACCCTATTTTATAAGTTTTTACATTGCCTGTTATGGCATCAACCATAAATGCCATTTGAGGATAAGCAGGTATGCCTGTTTTTTCAATGGTAATTTTCCAATGGGGATTGCTGTTATAATAAAAATCAGTTTCGTCTTTATCAGATATAATCTGCTCAAAATTATATAAAAGTTCAAATCTTGTAACTTCAAAAGATACATCATCAGATATGATTTCATTTACTAAATTGCAAGCTGTTTCAGGAGAGATTATTTCAGTATATATTTCCCGTTCTTCTGCATTGAGATTTGACATACTTACAATTCTGTATACTTCGTCATTTTTGTCTATAACCAATTCACCAAATGTTCCTGTATCTAAAGACCAAATTACTTCACCGTCATTGTCAATGGAGTAAAAATAATCTGTATTGAACGGAATATTCTCATAATACATTCTCAATAACGCATAATAAGTTTCATTTGAATTTATATAACGATATGGTTTAACGCTAAACTGTTCGGATTCAAGAAAATACGAATATTGAGAGTTTATTTCATTCATTTTTTCAGTCAGAAATTCAATATCATTTTTAGTTTCAGAAGTGTTATTTTCAGCAAAAGTCATCTTCCCGAAATCACCAAAAGGAATATCCTTTTCATATATTGATGACTTAGTAGCTACCCAATACATAGAATATGGCTGAAAATAAACATCATTCTTTGTTTCCTCATCATAATAACTCAACATAGTAAAATAAGAATTGAATTTCGGTGAATCATTATATTTGATTGTTTTTGATTCGCTGCTGTCCTGCTGAGTATAACGGTATTTCAGGTCATTTTTATTAATGTTTTTGTTTATAAAATGTCCGCAGTTTTTCACAAACTCATCCGTCAGCGTTTCCATATTGAGCTGCGGACGTGTGAGATTAAGCGAGTATACTTTATCCACATTATGAACGTCAATAATAGCATTTGAAAAATCTAATTTTGATGTATTCTGCAATTCATCCACAGCATATTCAAGCTTGCTTGTTTCAATATAAGTTATTTCCTGACTTGCACTATCCTTTTTGTCACAAGATGATAAAGCCAATACAGAAATATAAGATACCAATATAACACACATACATTTTAATCCGATAGTTTTCATTTTTCCTCCTTATAATATCTTGCAAAATCTCGCAAATACTCACCAAATCTTAATTTTTCAAATATACAAGTGACTGACAAGAGCAGAAGTATGGACAATTCATTACTTAAAATGTAGAATATAGCGGTTTGGGTGTATATGAAACAAAGCGCTGTTTAAAAATTTTCTCAAGATTTTTCACTTATCCAGATAGATGTTCTGTTCTGTATGCGTTCAATACATTCATCTATGGATATTTCGCCTGCGAAATAAGCAAATGCTTCTTCTTCAACAATTAACGAAACATCTTCATAGGTGTGTACTTCCCAACGATTGATACTATTCAGATAATCTTCTAGGGCATTGCAATCTTCAATTGTTGGGAAATATGTTGTGAATGTCTCTCCTTTGCTTTCATAGGTCGGTGGAGAATACTTCTTATTTACTGTGTTGTTCTTTATATTTTCCAAAGCCTTTTTATTCATACAGAAAGCATTTTGTGTAGCATAGTCGCTTGTGCGGTCGTGATAACTCAATACGTTTTCTTCCTGCCATTCTTCAGAAAAAAATGTTCTTATGAATTCCCAAGCACCTTTCTTCCTGTTTTCATCTGCTTTTACGGATATTGAAAATGAATCTCCCCAGGCTCTCAAATAAGCACCACTGTTGCTGTAACTTGGATAACCTACAAAAGTAACCTTTGGTTTATCATTTCCAACGTCATAAGTTGCTATACTCTGAAATGAAGTTATAGAACAATCACTACAAAAATCTTCAGCTTCATAATCATATTCAGTTTTTTGCTGATTATTATACTCAAATTTATTGCAGAATGCAAGTGCTTTTCTGAAATCTTCACAGTCAAAATTAACTATTCCTTTTTCACAGTCAATGTAAAGTTCAAGATTATTTCTCAACAATGTATAGTATGTACATTCTTTAGTTCTGGCTTGATTTATAGTAGCATTGTCGGGCATTTGCCTCCAATAGTCTATTAACTCATCAATTGTCCAGTTTTCTTCTGTACCTACATATTCAGGATTCCCAATCAACGTATTAGCTGTATAGAATGTAGGAATTGAAAAAAGCTTTCCATCGATTTCATTAAGCTGCAAAACGTGGCTGTTCAGCGTCTGCGTGTTAATTTCAGTATCATTCTCCATAAACTGATATAAATCAGCAAATGCACCCTTTTGTTGAAGATTTTTATAATTTGCTTCTTCAATAAAAGAATATCCAGTTATAATATCAATATCTGATGTATTGATAATATCTTGCACTAAATCAAAATCGGTTATATTCAGAGAATCAGATTCGTCTGTATTTTGATTATAATATACTAACTCAACAATGTAGCCATTATCAGCTTCGTTAAATTTTTTTACAGCCTTGTTTATGTTGCCATTATCACCTGAAACAGCAAAACGAATTACTGTGTCTTCTGTGGTGACAATATTATCTTGACTGGATGAGGATATTGCTGGTTTATCTGTTGTTTCTATAGATTTATCAGAATAACATGAAGAAATACTGAACAATAGGTATATACTTGGAATTAGTATTTTTATGCTGTCTTTTTTTAAAATAATATCAACTCCCATAAATTAATGTTATGTTAATTTTGAATTATGGCGACACTGCATTAAGTTTATTGTGATGCTTTTCGTTAGTATGGTGTGCATATTTACAGAGAGATTTAAATAATAGTTTAAATATAAACGAACAATGATGTAAAATTATAGCCGGCATAAATTTTAACATCAAAGCTATGCTTACTTCTTAAGTGACTGAGGCTTTCTAGGCTCTGCAATCTGATGAAGTCCCCACATGGAAGCTGCACCATAAGCACGATCAGCCATAGTTTCAGCAATCTTCTTAAGGGTATCTCTAAAAACCCCTTTTGAGAAAAAACAGCTATGCACGACATCTGC
>CALFMA010000060.1 GCA_937880065.1 uncultured Ruminococcus sp. | reverse complement strand
CGTTTGGGAATTTTCAAAGGGCGTGGGCGTGCCCGTGGCCGGTCAGCTTTTTGTGGTTGTGGCTGTGGTAGTAGTAGTTGCATAGCCGTCAGAGAAACTGCTGAATTTTCCCACAACATAGCCTGCAAGCATAACAAGGTCATTGATTGCGATTTTTCCGTTTCCATCAATGTCGGCACCGCTTATAGCTGAATTATCAGCTGTAAGGTCAACGAATATTTTTCTCATTTGGATAAGGTCGAATACGTTGATTTTGCCGTTTCCGTCAATGTCACCCCTGATTTGAGCTTTGGCAGATTTTACGGATACAGCGCTGACTGCGGCTGCTGAATCAGCGGTATTTGCGGCAATTCCTGCTGTTGCGGGAAGAGATGATGCTGCAAGGATTGCCGATAAAGTGCAGGTGACGAATTTTTTGAATACGCTTTTTTTCATTTTAATAACCCCCTTGATTGTGTCGTGTAAATGCCTGTAAATTGTCATTTCCTGATAGATATTCCTATCTGATTATATTATAATATATAAAATATATAATGTCAACAACATTTAAAATTTTTTATGAATTTTGTGAAAATCAGCAAAAAGTGGTAAGTTGTTGGCTATATAGCAAGAATTGACTATTGAAATTTATGCTCTTTACATTTTCGGCATAATGATGTATAATATAAGTAAAGGCGGTGGTAAAATGACTGAATATCTGAAAAAATATATGGAAGAAACAAATAAACGGCTGAGAAATTATGCCGATAAAGCCGAACTGGAAGAAATTCTTCTGGAGCATAAGGACAAAATCGCCTTTATGCAGCACGAAAGGCTCGTTCACTTCCTCGTGACAATGCTGTTTGCAATTGTCCTTTCAATTTTCATCTGCACCTTTTTATTTACCGAAAATCCTGCGCTTATGCTCCTTGTAGTCATAATTATTGTGCTGCTTGGATTTTACATAAAGCACTATTATTTTCTTGAAAATACCGTTCAGAAAATGTATGTAATCTATGACGATATATTGAATTTACGCCGAAAGGAGGCTGAAAGTCTTGACGAAAAAAGAAATAGCAAAGCTTGCCTGTGAGGAATTGCAAAAAATTTACCCCGATGTGAAATGCTCCCTCGACTACACAAAGCCCTATGAACTGATGATTGGGGCAAGACTTGCGGCACAATGCACCGATGCAAGGGTAAACATCGTTACAAAGACACTTTTCAAGAAATATCCCAGCCTTGAAGCCTTTGCCAATGCCGATATTGAGGAACTCGAACAGGACGTTAAGCCCTGCGGATTTTATCACACTAAAGCAAAAAGCATCAAGGAAATGGCAGGGCAGCTTATAAACAATTTCGGGGGAGAAGTTCCCGACACTATGGAGGAACTGCTGACACTTTCGGGAATTGGCAGAAAAACGGCTAATCTTATGCTGGGTGATATTTTCGGCAAGCCTGCAATTGTAACGGATACCCATTGTATACGCATAACGGGGCGGCTTGGACTTACGAAAAACAAAGAGCCTGCAAAGGTTGAAAAGGATTTGATAAAGCTTATTCCTCCCGAAAAATCCAGTCATTTCTGTCATCAGATTGTGGAATTCGGCAGGGATATATGCAACGCAAGAAAGCCGAAATGCGGCGACTGTCCATTGAATTACTTCTGCAAATATTATAACGGAGGGAATAAATAATGCTTTTTACATTTGAACTTAAAACCCCTGCACAGGGACTTATCAACATCACAGCTGAAGTTGAGGAGGCTATCAAGGAAAGCGGAATTCTTGAGGGAATATGCGTGGTTTTCTGTCCTCATACAACAGCGGCAATTACCATAAATGAAAATGCCGACCCCGATGTGAAATCGGATTTCATCAAGGGAATGGATAAATTTTTCCCTGATTTAAGCGAATTTCAGCATTGCGAGGGCAATTCCGACGCACATATAAAATCTTCCGCCATAGGAGCAAGCGAAACCATAATTATCAAAGGCGGCAGACCTCTCCTCGGCACTTGGCAGGACGTTTATTTCTGCGAATTTGACGGGCCGAGAAACAGAAAATTCTACGTAAAAACCTTATAAATGAACATCTAAAAAACTCCTGCCGAAAATCAATTCTCGGCAGGAGTTCTTTTATAAAATCTTATTGTCAGGGTATTGAAAAATTATTTAGCTGAAACTGCTTTTTCGTATTCAGCCTGTGTAATAGGAAGTGACTTGCTGTCGATAAGCTTAGCGTCAACCGCCTGAATTGCAAGAGCATCTGAAACTGAAAGTCCGCCGCCATTGTCAATAACATCGGCATTAAGCTTACCTTCCGCAGAAAGTACATACTTATCGGGGTTGCAGAGTGTCTGGAAAATTGCTGAAGCATCTGCAATTGAAATAATGCCGTCATTATTTGCGTCGCCTGCCAATGTCATCTTATCGGTAGGCTTATCCTCTGAATTAACAACATCAGCTGCCTCGTCCTGTACGAATGAGAGAACCCATGCAAATGGTGCATTCCATTCAAGGTTAGTTCCATTTGCTGAATATGCCTCCCATGAGTCAGCATAACATCTCTGTGACGGATTATCATAAGCAAGGGGGTCAAATCCTAAATGACGTAGATAATCTGTAAGTTCAGCACTTGCACCGCCTACAAGAATTCCATCGGGAGCCATTGGTAATGTATGATAAATTTCATTCAGCCAGTACTTATGATGAGGATTCTGTACGCCATAATTACCATATCCTGTGATATATGAGAATGACATCGAGTTAGTTCCGAGGAGATAGTCAAGAGTCTGTGCGGCACCGTTGATATAGCCTGCCTTATCGGTAATATCGTAAGCGTAAGCCATAATAAGTGCGTTATTTAAAGCAATAGCATTTGAACCTTTTCTGTATCCTTTAATCTCAATATGCGGAGCTAAACCATTTGGATCGTTATAACCCTTGTCTGTAATTTTATATGGTATGCCATAGCCCTGATTCTGCTGAATTTCAATATACTTATCAGCAGCTGCAACAATTGCATCATTTACATCCTTTGCTGTGTAATCGGGGAGAAGGTCGCTGTTAAGTGCAAGTGTAAGTGTACCTGCTGCACCGGTATCACGCCAGTTAAGTGAAGAATTTACTTCCTGGTGAAGCATTCCCGGATATGGTTCAATAACTTCTGTTGGAATCTTGAATGCATTCTCGTATTTAGCAAGCTCGCTAAGATACCTATTAGCAAGTTTGCCTGCATCCATTCTTGAAGCTGATACGAAAATTTCACAAGCTGCCCAGTATGCTTCGTCTGTTACATTGTTATCACCGTAAGCCTCACCGCCCTTATAATGCATCATAGGAGCATAGAGTGAATCCTCACGAAGTTCCTCAGCTGTAGTACTCATTTGATATTCAGGATGTATTTTTTGAGCATCATCATACTCATAATAGTGCTTCTGATATGCTTCATATGCTTCAACAGCACTGTTGAGATAGTTCGCAGCCTTTTCTGCATCGTAAGGAGCCCAGAGTCTTGCAGCCTGTGCAGCACAAGCAGCATAGTTCAATGTAGCCGCAAACGTAGGAGGCTTAACTACACGTGCAGCAGGCTCACATTCATAATCAGGCTGCGGATAAAGCGGTTGTTTCACACTATCCTGTACCATATGATAATAGAGTCCTGCATATTCACCCCATGTAGGCTCATCTGACTGAACTTTCATTTTTGCCATCCAGTCAAGCTCATATGCCACTTCGTCAAGAATCTCGGGAACATCATTCTTGTTTTCGGGAACAACTACAAGACCTGAACCGTCGTCAAACTTAGCAGCCTTTTCATTGAGAAGTGATCTCTCGTACATATTCATGAGAGTCCAAGCAGTCATACCGCCGCCTACAACAGACTTTCCGTAGTCGCTTGTATTATACCAGCCGCCGTTTATGTCGATAGTTGATGAACCATAAGTTTTTGACGCTTCCTCAGAAGAATTATATCCGTTCACCCATTTTTTCTGAACATGTCCTCTGTCTGCCTTATTCAGTCCCTTATGGGCAAGTTCTGATTGATCACCTGATGTGATGTATTCAGGTAAAATATCAATTCCTGAACGGTTATGATAGTAAAGATTAAGCGCATTTGTCAGCATATTTCTATCAGCTATGCTGTAAATATCATCTGCAATTCTGAAATTGAATGAACGCCAGTTTGTTGCGGCAATGCGGAGATAATACTCACCGGGAGTTTTAAATTCGCTGAAATCAAGTTTGCACACATTATCACCTGAATCGGCATCCTTGAACTTCTTGCCTGAAACGCCCTCATATACAACCTTGCCTGTATTTACATCAACAAGTTCAAAGTCGTAGCTATCATGTTCCAATTTAATTGTTGATGATTTTGGAGTAATTGAACCTGCATTATCGCCGAATGTTGCAACCTTTGCAAGTTCGGGAAGATAACCAAGCTGATTTACAGAGATAAAGTTGACAACTTCATCATCAACCATAAGCTGTTCGGGATTTTTCTTTGCCGCACTGTCACGGTCTGTATATAACATTATTGTTTTATCGTATTCGCAGGTATTGGTATCTTCGGGACAGGTTGTACAGATAATAGACATATCATCGAACCAGATTTCGTCACCGTCCTGAGTGTTGCCTTCGTACTGAGTACCGTCAGCATACTGGAATACCCATTCAACATCTTCAAGATCCTTTGTAGGTGTGAATGTACCCTCAAATGTCTGATAGGAAGTTGTCAGAATAAATGCCTTACCCCACTGACCGTCCATGTGTGGTCCCATCTGGAATTCATCGCCGTTTCCAACGAAATATTCCTCGTCACCTTTGTAACTTCCTATTTTAGAACAAAGCTCAATACCGCTTCTTCTTGCTTTAGCCTTAAAGCTTACCTTGTATGTATGACCTTTCTTGAAGCTGAGATCTTTGTGTTTGAACTGGAGATCCCACTTCTCGCCGTCATAGCCACGGGAAGTCAGAATTGTAACGTGAGCTGCACCTTCCTCAACACTATAATCCTGTTTTGCAGGACTGCTGCTTACAAAATGCCATGGGAGAAGCTTATAGTCAAAGGAAGTTTCACCAAGCACCTGCACTTCATTTGTTGCAGCAGGAGGTGTTGCAACAGGAGGTGTTGTAGTCGTTGTTGGTGTGGTAGTTGTCTTAGGCTTTGTTGCAGTTGACGTAGTTGTGGTGGACTTTGGCTTTGTAGTAGTTGTCTTAGGCTTTGTTGTAGTTGTCTTAGGTTTTGTTGTTGTAGTTGCAGTTGTGGTAGTTGGTGTTGCGAACTCGGGATTTTCATATTGGTTACAGTCATCAAGTTCATCACATGATGTACAGATAATTGACATATTGTCAA
>CALFMA010000059.1 GCA_937880065.1 uncultured Ruminococcus sp. | reverse complement strand
CATTTCGGACATTCACATTCATATATTTCTCCGAATGGTATTCTGCTTACATCAGCAAAAATTATATTTCTGCAAAAACGACAAACAGTTTCTTCCACACAAATATCGCTGTTAACTTTTTTTAATACTTCTTTTGCATCTTCAAATTCATCAAATGTTTCTTGTGAATAATATGCATGTGGTTTATCTCCGTCAACATAATCTTTTTGAATTTGGACAATATACTTACCATCTATGAACCCGATACCGTAACTTTCGGGTTTATTAAATAGTTCGTTACGTTTTGTTAATGAAAAGAATTCAAAACTCATAATTTTCCCTCCTAGAAAAGTACAATATAAAAATTAGGTAATGATTAAAAACATACTTACTATACATTTCATTATAACGCATAGGGTATTCAATTATATAGTTATCAGATGCACAAATTGGAATTCACATTATAATTTCAGATTGATAATACTGTTCTTGAAAACGAATCAGCTCAATGATTTCTTCTTTGGTAAATGAGACATCTTCGGGACAAACTACCCACTTTTCTTCAACATCGTCATATCGGTGAACGATTGCAATAATCTTACCTGTAAAACGCTCAACTGGATGAGCAACACCTAAAATGTATGCATCCTGTTCCTCGCCGTCAGGGGCAATTATACCCTCAATATATCCGTAGTTGATTGGATAATACATATCTTTATATTTCGGATGGTAACTTCCAAGCGGTCTATCAACTGTAACGGTAACAATATCACCAATCATTCTGAACCTCCTATAAATACTGATTTATCATTCTGTCCGACCTCCTATATTATATCACATATTGCCTTGAATTTCAATATGTAACGCCCGAAAAAGCGTCGAATACTCGAATCATCTGACCAACTCCTTTCGTATTTTGAGTATAAGAAAAGCTGTCTGTGATTGTTAGTCACAATCGGCTATGTAATAATATTCAGTTCGATATATTGGAAATTGTCAAATAATATATTTTTATAAATAGCAGATTAATTTAAAAAGGACACTTATCAAAATACCCGTTTTCTTTCCAGTACTCAAACGGATAACTTCTCACGCCCATATATTTTCTGATAACAAACTTGTTTATATAATACATAAAAACAGACGACGCATAAGGTGTTTTTTTCTTCATCGAGTAGAAGTTTCGTGCCGCTTTCACAAGCCTTTTTTCCAGACTTTTCTGCTTCTTTATCGGCATTTTATCCCACTTGTTTGTAAACATCTTTATTCCTGCCGAGGATACTCTGTTTATCCCCCAGCCTTTTAAGCATTTCTCTATCTGTTTAACAGCAGAGGTACTGCCTGTTCCTGTCGTAAGTATAAAAGCCTTTTTGCCGAACATTTCTTTTCGGGGAGATACGGTCAGTGTGAAAAAATCAAGATGGTCTAACAGATTTTTCATACTTCCTGTCATACTGCTTCCGCCGTAATGCGGAGTGGTAAAAATAAGTGCGTCAGCCTCCATTATCGCCTTATATATCGGATCGATATATGAAGCGTGGGGACATTTTTCACGCGGATTGCCAAGGCACAACTGACACCCGAGACAAAACTCAGGAACATCTTTCGGCAAGAAAAATTCCGAATAACTTACTTCGCCACATTGAGACATCTCGTCCATAAAAATTTTGGTGGCAGTATATGTATTGCCTTTTCTCGGACTTCCGTAAAAAACTACTGCTTTCATATCATTTCTTCCTTCATAAGAATACTTTATTCTTTTTAAAGTTGGCATCATAATTCATAATATCTAAAACATTAAACACATTATACCACACCAACCCCAAAAATTCAATATGAAAGGATCAATCCCTATCGAAAAAAGAACAATCAGTGGTCGAATCAGCAAGAAGCACAGCCTGCCTCACAAATTCTTATCGAACAGATATCTGTTCTTAACATAAGCTAATTATACCATAAACACGTGAAAATTACAAGTGTTAAAAATGAAAGGAGTTTTTCTTTTATGAAAAAAATTATCACAACCCTCGCAACCCTTTGTATTGTTTCGAGCATAGGCATTACTGCTCACGCTGCCGAAATACTTGATAAAGACTACATAGAATCGGAAATCTGGGAGGAAATGTGGCTTGGAAGAAATGATGACGGAACAGAATTTCCCGAAGCATCTTTCAATCATCACATACTCAGCAAGTGGATTGACGAGAATCACGGCTCAGATGAGTATGATTGGACAGCATTAGGCGAACTTAAATACGAATACAAGGACTATTACAACAGACTTATTGAGAATTGGGATTTCAACGATGATAGAAACGGCAATTGGACTATCGACACCGAGGATAATTCATACCATTTTCAACTCATAGGCGGTCAATGGAATATGATTGACCAAAATGGTGATACCGTTGAGACGTTCCCTGTTTTCAGCACTCTTGAAGAAGATACAACGGAGCGTGTATATAACGAAGATACTGAAAGTAACGATAGCGGTGCTGTCGGTATCGCAGGAAACGGAGCTGAAAAGCCGTCAGAGAGCCGTAATAAATCGGATAGTAAAGTATCTGCCGAAAGCACAGAAAGAGCCACAGAGGGCGTTCCTGAGCGTCCTGAAAGCAACCCGTTACCGTTTGCAATCGGTGGAATTGCTATTGTAGGTATCGGTGGAGCAAGTATGTTTAAGAAAAGAAAGTGAGGAAGTTATGATTTTCAAAAGTGATAAGTGGGAACTTGATACAGAAAGAATTACAGTTACTAACCTTGAAACCGGTAGAATTACCGCTTTCCACGAGGATTTTATCCGATATCATCTGCATTATCGTGAAGAATATTCTCCCGAACTCTTGCAGAAAGCTGTTGACAATGGCAATATCCTACAACATCTTGAAGATTTAGCAATCAATGTTAAAGATAAAATTGAGGAACAGAAAGAATTATTGTTAAATGAGGATAAAGCTTATCTTGTAGCACTTGAAAGCGGAAATTTGCTTGAAGTTGGTAGAATAGCAAATGCATACAAAGAACTGGCTAAAGAAAGTGTTTATGCTTCTATGGTTTATCTATAATAAGTTTTCTGTAACTGCCTAATAACGTAAACATAAAATAACACACCATCTATGAGAATAGGAAACATCCATGTATAATAGTAGATGGGAGTATTTGACGTTCACTTTATATCTTGCTTCTGTCATACTTTTAGTCGTTCTAACATAGCTCTCGAAACGATCGTATTTACCTATATAAATGTTCAATGTTTTACCATGTTGTCATTTTTTAGCTCATCTGTGTTGTATATGATTCACGGTTTTCAATCCACGGCGCAGAAATTTTATACACAAAATTCACCTAACTCTATTGACAAACATGCAGAAAATATGATATACTAATATCATATTATATGTCAAATCCTGTCAAGAGTGATGTGTTATACTGAAAGAGCAGTCGACAAACACCCAAAAATCTGGTAGAATATAAATAAGAAAACCAGAAAGGGAAAGAAAAAATGAAGTACAGTAAAGAATTCAAAGAAGAGGCGTTAAAGCTCTCAGATGAGATTGGACTGAAAAAGGCTGCTCAGCAATTAGGAATCCAGTATTACACGCTGTCAGACTGGCGTTCAAAACGTAACGCTGCTGCCAAGGTAAAGAATTATCATACGTCTGATGACGAAGCAAATAAGCGAATTGTGGAACTCGAACGTGAGATTGCCGAACTGCGTAAAGCAAATGAGATTTTAAAGGATGCACTCGGTTTTTTCGCAAAAGACCGGAAGAAGTAAAAACAAGCGAACGTCATCTGTTCGTCAATGAATTTCGCCACAAGTACGGAGCGAAAGCAATATGCCAAGTCCTGAAAATCAGTGAATCTGGTTACTATCGCTGGCTTAGAAATCAGGGTAAGCCCGGTGCAAGACAACTTCTTCTGGTCAAAATACAAGGTATATTATCAGAGCATCCCGACAACAAGAATTACGGTGTCAGAAGGATGCAGATAGCTCTTGCACAGCGTGGCACTCATGTCAGCCTCAGAACAGTTTATCGCACTATGAGTGAAGCTGGACTTATTCACAGACACCGCAGACCTAACGGAATTACAAAGGCTGACACAGCTACTCAGGATAAAGAAAACCTGATAAAACGAAATTTCACTGCGGATGCACCGCTTAAAAAGCTCCTGACTGATATTACTGAAGTTCAGTGTGCTGACGGCAAGCTCTATGTATCTCCAATTCTCGACTGTTTCAACGGCGAAATTGTTGCTCTTGAAATGCGCGATAATATGAAGAAAGAGCTTTGTATAGATACCATTAAGCAACTCCGTGAGAAGTATGGGAGGCTCGAAGGAGCAATCCTTCACAGCGACAGAGGCTGTCAGTATACAAGCTATGCTTTCCGCAGTGAATTGGTAACAGCTGGTCTTATTCAAAGTCTCAGTGGTACTGCTCACTGCTATGACAACGCTCGTATGGAGAGCTTTTTTGCTACACTGAAAAAAGAAAAGCTGTATCAGATTCCGACATACAAGATGAAACGTGAAGAGGTCAAGACGATCATCTTCAGATATATCTTCGGTTACTACAACACACAAAGGATCAACAGCTTCAATGAAGGTGGTCTCCCACCTGTGGCATTAAGAAATTCAAAGCAACTCTCTCATCACGTTGCCTGATACATGCCTATCTTAGATTTTGGGTATTTTTTGACTGCACATTTCTTGACAATTCCAATCAATGCATACAAGAAAGTCGATTTACTGATACTTGATGAATGGCTGATACGAAAACTTAA
This sequence comes from uncultured Ruminococcus sp., assembly GCA_937880065.1. The sequence goes on along the minus strand of CALFMA010000059.1, from coordinate 571 downwards.
TGCAAATGAAAGCTACGATTTATTGGAGATAATCGAATCAAGAATTGAAAAATCCATGATATTTTGCACACAGTATCACTCGGAAGGCTGGTATAATCGTATAAATCCTGATCCGGATAATGACAGCCCTATTTCTGACGCTATCATCGACAGAATTATCAATAATGCCTATGACATTATGATTGACGGTGCTGTCTCAATGAGAAAACGTCATGGATTACCGGAAGGAGCTGAGCCGTGATGAATGATTACTGTGCTTTCAGTCACAATCACAAGTGCCTAAAGTGGGATGATTATGAGCTCACCCGTCACGAATTGGAAGAGGCTGATAATTTGTGTCATGGCAATTGGATAGAAATTCAAAGACTGTATGACTACATAGATAAGCTCAAAGCTATTCTTGATAAGAATGACATCGATTATCCAGAAATCTGATTAAGCTCAACTATTACTCCATACAGTAAAAGTAATAGATGATATGAGCCTGTTTGATTACATTTCAGGCAGGCTCTTTTTACCGGGCACTTTCCATGGGCAGTCAGCGGCAAGGTGTGGATATTCCCTGCGGTTC
>CALFMA010000058.1 GCA_937880065.1 uncultured Ruminococcus sp. | reverse complement strand
CATACCGACGACTCAAAGTTCATCGGTATGGGATTTTGTTTTGTTGAGGATATATCCCTAATCTGCTGGATATCCCAATCTCTTGTGCATAGACCTTCATCAAGCAATGTCTGCTCAATCATACGAGCATCATTAACAGCCTGAATCCTAATAGCTATTTTGAATTTCTCTGCATCGCTAGCACTTAAAGAATTATAAAAGTTTTTTCTTGAATCCACAGAAATAGTATTATATAATTGGCATTTTTGTTTTGTTTTTAATCCATCAAAGATTTCTTTTTGCTCTGCAAGAGTAAAAACATCATCTTGAAATAATTCAAATATAGTTTTCCTATCATTATTATATAAATTATCAAAATCATCTATGAATTCCTGGATATTAAGTGTGCTCATTTATTTTCCTTTTTCCTTTCCGTTAAAAAGTTTCTCCATTTTGAAACAATTTCTTCTGTTTCTTTTTTTAAAGTTTCAGGATTCTTTTTTGCATTTTCCTGCTGTTTTCTTCTACTTTCATACTCATAAATGTCATTTTCACATTCTTCAAGCACATTTTTGAGCTTATGTGTAAAGCTCCATTCCTCCGGTTGTAATTCCCAGAAAAGATAAACTCTGCCGTCTTCTTTTGAAATTGCAAGACGTTCACTTGTATTATCTGAACAGCTTATCGCCAAATAACCATCTGGAAGCCAGCTATCCTTAACAATAATACTATCTGTTCCACAAATTTCCGTATGATCAATAATCACACCATTTGCAAGCTTCAGAAATTCTTTATAGTCTTCAGGAAGCGGAAATTTCAGACTTCTTTCAAGTTCTTCAATTTCTTCATCTGTTGCAGGTGGAAATACTTTTGCACATTCCTCCGAATGCTCAAATTCCTCCACAAGAGTTTTGCACCCTTCTCTAAGCTTTTTTACATATTTTTCGATTTCTGTCAATCCTTCATTATTATTGTTCATAAAATCATCCTTTCAACTTGATATTGTTCATATTGCCTGCATAACGTACATTTGTATAAACATCATAGAGATATGTAATGCCTATCTTTTTGTCGAATAGTTTTCTTTCGCCTATTCTGTTAAAAGAGTCTTCTTTAATAATATTCTCAAACGAATCATAGGTGTTTACAACACCTGCATTTTGATAACACATTCCCTCATCATTAAAGTTGTATATTTCTCGGATTTGCTTTAAATTCCACGGGAAGGAAGCATTGCTGTCATCAAGGAATTTTCGTTCACGGTTGAAGTAGTTATCAATAGCTCTCCTTCGCATTCCTCTGATAAGATTGTCCGCTATAACTTCATCTTTATTCTTCAAGTAGTTCAAAAACTCCACACACATGGCATTTTCAAGGGAACCGAATATTGCTGCTCTGATGATAATTGGCAAATCGAACATCATCACTTTCTTGTCAGCATCACCCGCTTGTACAAATTTATCTGCAAGCTCTCCTATTGTGACTGATTTCAAATTATAGATTTTCTGAATAGTCTGTAATATGTCAGAACGAAGATCTAAACAAGCAGCCATGTCAACTTTCGACATAAAAAAGCCATCCATACACTGATCTACACAGTATTCAAGAAATCCTCTGACAGAATATCTGAAAACCCGTCCATCGTGAATAGTAACAATTTCTCCTGTATTTTCATGAAAACACAGCTTTTCTCCATCGCCAACAATTTCACCAAAGACTACATATTCATCTGGAATATCTTTGAGTTTGCATCCCACATTACTTAAACTGTAAATGTGTGCTGTCCTTCCGAGAATTTGGAAACCATCTGCTATTCTATAGATTTCCTTTAGTTCCTCTGGAATTTTAAACGAAGCTGTCTGTTCAAGGCGACTCATTTCATCATCATTCGCTGCACTATTAAATGAGGATTTATCGTATTTTGAAAGCAATCGACACATCCTCCTGATTTCATTAAATAGTACATTGTTTTTTATTTTATCGTACATTTTTTACCTCCGGTTCAGATTGAAATTAACCTATTGTGTTGATTTAGCAAATTTAAGTGTCTGCATAAGAGTGTATAATACTCCATTTTGCATACTGTTAGTATACCATTTTAAAAGAATTCTGTCAATATTTTTCATATTGTAGGTTGTATTTGTATAAAAAAATTTCATCCCATACCGACGACTCAAAGTTCATCGGTATGGGATTTTGTTTTGTTGAGGATATATTCGCTTACAGCATCTTTCGGTATTTTCCAGACCTTGCCTATTTTAAAAGCACGCAGTTCTCCGCTATTCAGAAGCTGATATGCTGTGTTTTTGCCTATGTAAAGCATTTCCATAAGCTCATCAACAGTAATGATTTCGCTGTCAAAATTATCGTACATTGTAATGCACCTCCGTAAATTACTATTCTTTTTATATCATTGTTCTGATTTAATTCGTAAAGTCTTTATCTTCATTTATACATTATTACTGTAGTAAAATGAAAGGAGCAATTTATGCAACCAGGAAATCATATTAAAGTGTGGAAAGGATGTTACTATCACCACGGAATTTATGTGGGTGCAGGTCAGGTTATCCACTATAAATCCCATGGTATCGTTCTTACCACCATTGAAGAATTTTCACAGGGCAAGTCTGTGGAGATTGTTCATCACAAAAACCAGGACTTTAACCGTACTATTGAACTTGCTTATGAAAGACTTGGAGAGGATTTGTACAACCTTTTTCTCAACAACTGCGAGTCTTTCGCCAACTGGTGTGTTTACAGCAAAAACGAATCAAAGCAAATCAATGGCATTATGTCAATGATGATTGAATTGCTTTTCAGATGAAAGGAGCATACAAAATGTTTGACAACAACAGATATCTTACCTGTGGAGTAGATTCCACAATCCCACTTGAATTGCAGTTATTCCTGTGGAATTGTGTTGATGAATTGCCTGCGGAAAGGGACTATTTGCAGGTATTTAATCTTGAACCATTTGGTGAGATGCAGAGAATTACCCACACATCAGAAAATCCCGAGCACAAAATGGAATATCTTATTCCGTCAGAAAAGCCGATTACCGAAAAGATTTACATAATCGACGACGGTGATCACTCAACAATGCTGCTTGCAGAAGAATATTAATGACAATGCCGCTCCTTCGGGAGCGGCTATTTTACGTTATTTTGGAGGAAATCAAAATGGAAGAAAAATTAATTTGCTCACACTGTGGAAATGAAATCACTGATGATGACTATTCAATGGTAAACGGACAGATTGTCTGTTCTGACTGCGTAGAGAGGTACTGTTGCACTTGTGACAGATGCGACGCTACTATATTTGACTCTGACGCTTATGGTGACGAATATACGAATCTTTGCCGTTACTGTTACGATAATTATTACACACGCTGCGAAAACTGTGACGCACTCGTTCACGTCGATGATGCGTACCACTACAACAATTCTGACTACTGCTCTGAATGTTATCACGATATAGCTAACGAAAACAGCACAATCAAGGAATATGGTTACAAACCAGAGCCTGTGTTTTATGGCGATAATCCGAGATATTTCGGGGTGGAGCTTGAAGTCGACGGAGCAGGCAAGGACAGCGACAACGCAAGAGAAATCCTTGATATTGGCAACGAGGACGGAGAGCATATTTACATTAAATCGGACGGTTCTCTCGATGACGGCATGGAGATTGTCAGCCACCCTATGACGCTGGATTATCACAAGAATT
>CALFMA010000057.1 GCA_937880065.1 uncultured Ruminococcus sp. | reverse complement strand
GATTATGCCTAAAAACAAACCTCGTTATCTTATGGGTGTAGGCACTCCTTCAAACATAATTGAGGCTGTTGCAAGAGGTGTTGATATGTTTGACTGTGTAATGCCGAGTCGTGATGCAAGACACGGAACCATTTTTACATGGAGTGGTGTTATGCACATAACAAACAACAAATTTGCCTATGATGAAAGACCGCTTGATGTTGACTGTGATTGTCCTGCTTGCAGAAACTTCTCAAGAGCATATATAAGACATCTTTTCAAAGCAAATGAACAACTCGGTGGAAGACTTGCTGTTATGCATAATCTCTACTTTTATAATACTCTTATGGAAAAGATAAGAGAAGCGCTTGATAACGGAACATTTGCTGAATTCAGAGCGAAATATTCTGAACTTCTCGTTACTAAATACCAGGGTTAAGGAACTTTTATACTATGAAAAAACTTGCAATTTTTGATCTTGACGGAACTCTTTTATACTCTCTCGAGGACCTTGCCGATGCTACAAATTATGCTCTTCGTAAGAATGGTTTACCAATTCAGGAACTTGATAAATACAAATATTTTGTAGGAAATGGTGTTTTCAAGCTTATAGAAAGAGCATTGCCTGAAGAGTTCAAAAAGAATGAAGCTGTTTTCAACGCTGTTCTTTCAGATTTCAGAACTTATTATGGTGAACACAGCGAAGATAAATCGAAACTTTATGACGGAATTGAAGAAACCGTAAATAAACTTCACGAAATGGGGGTTTTACTTACTGTTGCATCAAATAAACCCGATGAATTTACAAAAGTTCTTGTTTCAAGGCTTTTCGGAGATTTATTTGATTATGCACAGGGCAGTCTTCCTGAAATTCCTACAAAACCGTCGCCTGATATTGCTTTTATGATTCTTGAAAAATTCGGTGTTTCGGCTGATGACGCTGTTTTTATAGGAGATACGAATGTTGATATAAATACAGGAAAGGCAGCAGGAATAGAAACGATAGGATGTTTATGGGGATACAGAACTTTTGAAGAACTGAAAGAAGCCGGCGCGGATTATATTATAGAAAAGCCTTCAGAAATTGTTGATATAGTTTTGTAATAGGAGGATAATATGAGAGATAAATTGAAGAATGCTGATTATTTCAAGGTGTTAATCGAAAGAGAAAAGAACGATATTATAATGTTTGAAGGTACTGTAAAAAAGGTGATGATTGAAAAAGGAGAGTCAGACAGAGGCGTTCGCAATGGATATAATATTCTGATTTGTTCATATCAAAAGATGATGAATCTTTTATATTCTTATGGCGAGGATCCGGAAATCATAAAAGAATGGTATGAAAAATTACTGTATTATTACAGTAAAATGTGGGATAGAGAGTATGGGTATATTGAATTGATAAAAATACTTTCATTAGCAGTTTTATTTGGTATTGACAAATGTAAACTGATTGAATTGGAAGAAAGACTTATGAATGAAAACTTTGATGATTATCTTGTGAATATATTGGTTAAGGAAATAGATTCTTCCTGGACAAAAAACGGAACAGAATTTGAATTTCCGGGAATATATGATTGTTTAAAAGATATTCTGGAAAATAAGGAATCATCTGATTTTAGTTTGTTGAAAGAGTATCTGGAAGAAAAATGGTATGGTCTTCACAAACAATGTGCGTGGTATAACACTCATAAATCAAAACAAAATACATATTGCGGATATTGGAGTTTTGAGGCAGGGGCTATTGCAAAAATAATAAAGATTGACGATGCCAATTTGAAAGATGTGTCGTATTATCCCTATGATTTGGTTCGATATAAGAAATAATCGAAAGGATAGATAATTAAATGTTTATCAAATTTGATGATTTGGATATGTTGGAATTTTTTGAAAATGAACCGATTTTGCGAAGAAAAGAAAAAACTTACTATTGACAGTGCAGAAGAACTTGAAAAAATCAAGAAGCAAGTAGAAAAAGCTGAATTTCATGTGACTGAAATAAAACGTAGCGAACGTCAGCGTAAGGCACCGCTTCCGTTTATTACAAGTT
>CALFMA010000056.1 GCA_937880065.1 uncultured Ruminococcus sp. | reverse complement strand
GCCGCTGCATTTGTTTTTGGTCCTACACTTGAATTGGTAAATTGCTATTCTCCCGAAATGAATTTCTTGGGGTTGACAGATTTAAGCGGACTCTCATTAACAGATGTTCAAGTGCTGCCGCACTATAGTAAGTTCCTTTCAAGGTTTGAGCGATTTGAAGAAAAGTGCTGTGTTTACGAAAAAGAACATAATGTAAATGTTATCCGTATAAACGACGGAGAAGTTCATATTTGTAAAACGAAAATTTCAATTTACACAGCATAAAATCCGCAGAAAAGGAGAGATATAGTTTATGAAATGTCAGAATGAAATTGTACTTCATAGAATGAAGCTGAAAAAATCGCCCTTTGAGAAAATTAAAAACGGCATAAAAACGGTGGAGCTGCGGCTCAATGACGAAAAGCGTCAGCAGGTGAAAATAGGGGATTTTATAGAATTTTCCCTTATTGATGACATTTCTCAGAAGATTACCGCAAGGGTTACGGCTTTACATCATTTTGATTCCTTTGCAAAGCTTTATGAAAATCTTCCGAAAGAAAAAATCGGCTATGCTATCGATGAAATTCCTGCCCCCGACCATATGGACAAATATTATCCAAAGGAAAAGCAGGAAAAACACGGCGTATTGGGAATTGAGCTTTATATGACCGATTTGCAGAAATTCGTTGATGCACAGGGTATGGCTTGGGTGAAACTTATGAAACTGCACTTTCGGAGATAAAAAACGGCGTAAAATTAACCCATTGGATGTGGGATATATTTCCGCAGATTAAGGGACTTGGTTTTAGCAGCATAACAGCAAAATTTTCAATCAAGGATATTGCTGAGGCACGGGATTACTATGCCAATCCCATTCTCGGCAAAAGGCTTGTTGAAATCTGCTCTGAGCTGATTAATCTTGAATGTGATGATGCTATGGCTGTATTCGGCAATCCCGATGCTTTCAAGCTTCGCTCCTGTATGACGCTGTTTAAATATGCTGCACCGGAACAGGAGATTTTTCAGCAGGTATTGGACAAATTCTGCATGGGAATTGAAGATGACAAGACAACAGATTTGCTTGGAATATGAATATTTCAACATAAAAGGAAATCCTCCTATGGCGAACCATAAGAGGATTTCTTTTTACTTATCGAGATGTTTTGAAGCCTCATCAAGAAGCTCAATAATAGACAGATGCTGAGGACAGACGCTTTCACATTGACCGCAGCCGATACAATCGTTTGCCTTGCCGCTGTTAGCTGTAAGTCCTCTGTATGCATTTCCCGAACGCCATTCCTCGCCGTAAAGCCTTATGGTGTTGAGTATGCGGAAAACCTCGGGAATATTAATTCCCGACGGGCAGCCGTCACAGCAGTAACGACAGGCAGTACAGCCGATAAGAGGTGAATTAAACATAAACTTGTTGACTTCATCAATGAGTTTTTTCTCCTCATCGGAAAGAGGTTCAAAATTTGTGAATGTGTTCAGATTATCCTGCATTTGCTCGTCATTTGACATTCCCGAAAGAATTGTGATAATTCCCGGAAGTGAACCTGCAAATCGCAATGCCCATGATGCAATTGAAGCTTCAGGTCTTGCGGCTTTCAGCTTTCGTTCAAGTTCGGGTTGAAGATTTGCAAGAGTTCCGCCCTTGACGGGTTCCATAATTATCATTGGAATATTTCGTTTTGTGAGAATTTCATACAGCTTTCCAGAATAGACAATTGGGTTTTTCCAATCGGCATAATTCAGCTGAATTTGTACGAATTCAATTTCGGGATGCTTGTCAAGAACAACTTCAAGAAGTTCGGGAGTTCCGTGATATGAAAAGCCGAAGTGCTTGATTTTTCCCTGACGCTTTTTCTCAATTCCCCAATTGAAGCAGTCATAATTTTCATAATCGTTGTAATTATTTCCGTCCTCCAATGAGTGGAGGAGATAAAAGTCGAAATAGTCAACGCCTGCACGTTCAAGCTGTTCATTGAAAATTCTGTCCCTGTCCTCTGCTGATTTCATACACCACGCAGGGAGTTTTGTAGCAAGCTTGAAGCTTTCTCTCGGATAGCGTTTTACAAGGCATTCGCGTAGTGCCGGCTCGCTTTTCTCGCCGATATAGCCGTGAGCCGTATCGAAATAGTTGAAACCATTTGCCATAAATGTATCAATCATCTTCGTGGTTTCCTCGTAATCCACTTCTTTATCCTTCATCGGAAAGCGCATGCATCCGAATCCGAAATTTCCTTTTATATTATCAAAGAATTTATTTTT
>CALFMA010000055.1 GCA_937880065.1 uncultured Ruminococcus sp. | reverse complement strand
TGATTTTTCCATCTGTTTGGAGTATAATGAAAGCATATCTATTCTTTCTGACGGAGGATTTTATGAAAGTAAAAATTGAAATTGTAAGAGTTATAGATAAATCCTACCCTGTATTTGTAGAAGCAAGACTGACAGATTGCAATGGAAATGCTCATTGTTTTCACGACAAGCTACCTGTTTTTACTTTGAACGAGCCAAAGAATATCCCGTGTGATGGCATCATTCGATGCACGCTGATAACAGAAAATGCTGACACGGTTCTGATTGATACACTTACTCCTGATGATATTGAATCTCTGGATGGAGTAAGCAGATTTGAAATTTGCAAAGATCAGATTGTATACGAATAACACTATGATACAGTCAAGCCCACCGCTTGGCTGTATTTTTTATGCTCAAAGGAGGACTGATAACCCCATGAAAACCTATATCTACCCCGAAAACCTGCGAGCCACAGTCAAGCTGTGGTTCTGGAACATCCGTGATTTCTGTATCATCTGTGCCGGCATAATCCTGTCGGCACTTTTGTTTGCAAAGCTGTATACCGTTGTACCGCTGTCCTTGACAGCTTGCTTTGCATTCCTGAGTCTGAGAGCAGATGATACTGCCATCATGGACTATATGTTCAATGCTGTGCGATTTTTCTTGACCTCACAGCAGAAATTTATGTGGCGAAAGGATGATTGACATGAGCAAAAAGAAAAACAGCGTTCAGAAGCTCATCGGCTTTGAACGCTTTACAAAATACGGAGTGCGTACCGACAAGGCAGAGTTTGCATTCTTCGCAGTCGAGCCGACCAATATTTCCGTGATGTCTTCCGCAAGCATCGACACCAAGGTGCATCACCTTATGATGCTTCTGAGCATGGTTCCCGATCTGGAACTCATCGCCCTTGACAGCTGTGAGTGTTTTGACAGCAACAAGGAATACGTCCGCAGACGCTTACAGGAAGAAAAGAATGAATCCGTCAGAAAGCTGTTGGAGGCTGACTACAACTTCCTCGATGAAATCCAGACGGAGATGTCCTCGGCAAGACAGTTCCTGTTTGCAGTCAGATTCAGAAAAGAAAAAGAAGAACAGGTATTCAACCTCATTAACAGAATCGACAAGACCATCAGCGACCACGGATTCTCGGCAAAGCGCATGAGCAAGCCCGACATCAAGAGAATGCTGGCACTGTACTTCGGCACGAGCATTACCGGTGACGAGATCCCCGATGTAGAGGGAGAAAACTACTTCGACAAGGAGGACTTTGAAAATGAAGAATAAGCAGAAAAGAAAAAAGGAATTAACCCCACAGCAGCAGGAACGCATCATCACAAAGGAGTACTTTGACCGCATTGCACCGGGCGTTGTTCGTTTCTACACCGACCACTATATCTGTGGTAACTTCTACAAATCCTGCTGGGCTGTGACGGAGTACCCTCCGACAACAGAGGAAACCGCAATCCTCGCTCACCTTGCTGACAGAAACGGTGTGACACTTCGTATCTACAACCGCCTTGTCAATAGCATGGAACAGCGTAAGATTGTTCAGCAGGCAATGCGTAAGAACCACATGATGACCACAACTAACGATGTCTCCGAGTCGGTCAAGGCACAGGATAACATCAATGATGTAGTGGAATTGCTGTCTGAAC
>CALFMA010000054.1 GCA_937880065.1 uncultured Ruminococcus sp. | reverse complement strand
TGGGACGACTTATCGAGAGATATAAGGAGCAGGCAACACGCTGTAGCGAGGCTTTCTTGTTTGGCGCCATATCGCTACTTAGCGAGGCTGATGGCAAGATACGACAGTCGTCGAATCAGCGTCTGCTTGTTGAACTGGGGCTCATGAAGATTTCGAGTCTCGGTCAAAAAAAAAATGACGAGGTAGCGTCGCTCTCGCTCGAGGTCGACGTGCCATTGCCCGAGTTGCAACCCACACGAAGGGCGCCACAACCTGTGCCACAACCTGTGGCAACGCAACCTGTGACAGTGCAACCCACACCCCAGGTTGTGCAACAGCCAGAATCTGTTGGTGTTCCTGTACGCGTGGTAGAAGAACGTAAAGAAGTTACATTTAATCCAACTGCACAACAGGCGAAACCTGCGGCAAAGCCCGCGGCAAAACCTGTTACAAAACCAACTACGGCAAATTGGTATGTTCAATTGGCGTCATACAGTACACGTGCATTGGCAGAGGCAGGTCAAAGACAAATTCAAAACGCACATAAAAGTTTGTTTGAAGGTCAACAATTTGTAATCTTGGCTGCACAAATGAAAGATGGTACAACAAAATACAGATTGCGTGTTGCATTCGCAACTTCAAAAGAAGCAAATGGTTTTTGTCGTAATGCCAAAGCAGACGGTTTGGATTGTTACGTAACAAAATAAGGAGATAAAAAATGTTTGGACGTTTGGGCTGGACAGAAATTCTGGTAATTGTGGTTTTGGTTATGATTTTATTTGGTCATAAAAAAATACCAGGAATGATGAAGAATTTGGCAGATGGTTTGAATGTTTTCAAAAAAGAATTGAAAAGCACAAAAGAACCAGTTAAATCAGAACCTGTTAAAAAAACAGTTGCTAAAAAGAAAACGGTTAAAAAGAAATAAAATAACCCGCCGGTTGGCGGGTGTTTTTATCTTTGGTTTTGGTTGTATTTATTGTTCTGATTTTCTTTTTTTGTTTTATATATGTCGTATAAACGATTTGCAGAATAGGCGAATCCAACAATCCACATCAATAAAATAATAATGGTTTCACGATCGTAACCTTTGTCAATAAGCAGATTCGTATTATTGACGATTCCACCTGTGGCCATACCATTATAGATAATGTATATTAATTCTCTGAAATCAAAAAAATTCTGGTTGTTTTCTGTGGTCATATTATTCGCTTTTGCTCAAATTGTTGTAAATATTATCGTGTAAAATTATTTTTGTCAAGTTTTTATAGTTGTGATAAATACATAAAAAAACCGGCGTTTGCCGGTTTTTTACACTGTTTTTTTATCTGCGATTTTCGTATTCTTCTTGTTCTGCAATGTCAACAATAGCATAACAACCTCTGCCGTTTTTAGTGAGGTAAACAGGTGAGCCGAAAGCAACATCCTGTAAAACAGCTGAGTAGTTTCTTAAATCTGAAACAGGTTTAATATTCGGCATAAAAAACACGTCCTTTCTTCTATGTTACTTTTATTATAACCGATTTTTTGTGTGAAAGTCAATGTTTTATTTTATGATAAATTTATCTTAAAATTAGTCGAATATATGCCGAATTTCAGAAAGTATGTTAATATTTAATACTAAAAAACCGTACACCGTTTCTGTGGGATATTTCAGAAACGGTGTACGGTTTTGGTGGTTTTAGCTTTCGGAAACTATTTTTACGAGTTCTGCAAATTCCTGTTTGTACTTGTCGCCGCTTGTACAATCAAGACTGTAGAGAGTGTTTAAGATGTCATTATATGTAATATTACCTGAATATTTGCTTTCACGCAAGAGCATACCAAATTCGGCAACACATGATGCAAACTGCATATTTTCGGTTGGGAAGTCCGTTATGTGGTCTTTGCCGACAGGGAACTTCAGTATACTGCTTTCGTCAGAATCGGGTTCTTTGTAGCTTACGCTTACTGTCAGCCATTCCCCTGTATAATCAGTTTCTGGCAAATCTTTATCCTGATATTTAAGGGGTAAACCGCTTTCCGCAGGTGTCAGCTCATAAAGGGCAGTTACAGTATGACCTGAACCGATTTCTCCTGCATCTTTTTTATCGTCGTAGAAATCCTTGTCGCTGAGAAGTCTGTTTTCATAGCCGATAAGGCGATAGTCGGATACATAAGCAGGGTTGAATTCCACCTGAAATTTAACGTCCTTGGCAATTGTAAACAATGTTCCGCCCATTTCCTCTACAAGGGTTTTTCTTGCCTCGTCAATGCTGTCGATGTAGGCATAGTTGCCGTTGCCCTTATCAGCAAGAGTTTCCATTTTATTATCTTTTAAATTGCCTGTGCCGAATCCCAGAACTGACAGGTAAACGCCTGAATTCCTTTTCTTAGTGATAAGCTTTTCAAGTTCGCTGACAGATGAAACACCAACATTGAGGTCACCGTCAGTTGCGAGGATAACTCTGTTATTTCCGCCCTCTATGAAATACTTTTCTGCCAATTCATAAGCTGTATTTATGCCCGCAGCACCATTAGTTGAGCCGCCTGCTTCAAGGGAATTGAGAACCTCCGATATTTTTCTGTAGTTGTTGCCCTGTTCGCCTTTGAGCAGAACTTCATCTGCACCTGCATAAGTCACAATTGAAACTCTGTCATTTTCTGTGAGATTTTCCGCAAGCAGACAGAATGCCTCTGCCATAAGGGGCAGTTTATCTTCGGAATACATTGAACCCGATACATCAAGGAGAAATACAATATTCGACATAACACGCTCAGTTTCTATTTCCTTGCCCTTAACACCGATTGAAAGAAGTTTATTGCCTTTATTCCACGGACAGTCCGACATCTCTGTTGTAACGGAAAAAGGCTTATCTGTGGGAGTTTCATAGCTGTAATCAAAGTAGTTTATCATTTCTTCAATTCTGACTGCATTTGTGTCAATTATTCCACCGTTGTCGTTTATCATTCGTCTGATGTTTGCATAAGATGCTGTATCAACATCGGCTGAAAATGTAGAAAGGGGATTTGTTTTTACCTGTTTGAAGCCGTTTTCTACAATTTCGGAGTATTCCTCGGAACTTGTATTGTAAACGGGCGGCTCAGAAACGAAGTCCTCTGCACTTTCGGCAATATAATTATCTGATGGAGTGTAATCGCCTGTCGAATCTTCCTTTGCACCGCAGGAAGTGAAAGAGGTGAGAATAAGAGATGATGCAAATAAACATTTTATAGCGTGCTTTTTCATAAAAATAACGACCTTTCGCAAATATTTTCCCGAACCAAATATTGATATAAATTCTTGTATTAATCTGCAATGTTCAGCAGGGGAGTAGTGTTGTTTTCTATGATTAGATTATAGCATTTACGACAAATTAAATCAATAGAATATGAGGATTGTATACACTTTGACCTTAAATTGTATTGCGGAATTCATTTTTATGTAACGCTTATTTGAGTGATTTAAATTAAATGTAATTTCTTGTAATAATTATGAAAATAAAAAAACCGATGAAAACATCGGCTATTTTGTCTTATTATATTTTAAATAAAAGCGGTATGCTTCTTTCCAAGTGCGGAATTTTTTCCTATAAAATTCAAAAGAATCAAATCCACGTTTGTTTTTGTTGGAGTGCAATGTATCGAACCATTTTTTGCGGAATTCATCACGGGTATATTTCTCCTGAATCCACCTATAGTCGCATATGTTCCATGAGCAGTAAAACTTTTTGTATTGGCTGCCGTTGGGAACCTCCGTTGCATTTCTGACAGCGATAACTGCATTTCTTTTATGTTCCTTGTCATTATTTTCTTTAAAGTGAATTACTGAACTTTTCCTGTGTTTATAACTTCTGCTCATGTAACCAACCTTCCTGTAAATGATGCAAAAAATCCCGATGCGAACATCGGGATTTTTTATATCTCGGTAGCTTAAATTATTCGTTGATAGCTGTAACAACGCCTGAACCAACTGTTCTACCACCCTCACGGATAGCGAAACGAAGA
>CALFMA010000053.1 GCA_937880065.1 uncultured Ruminococcus sp. | reverse complement strand
GCCTTTGAGAAGCTTTCGTCAAAAGTTACGCTGAAAATTCTGTTGTAAAACAGCACAAAGAAAACCAGTACAACGAGGGAAAGTCCAAGGCAAAGCCACACATCTTCGGCTTTCAGCGTAAGAATTGAGGTTGAGCCGAAAAGGCTGCCGCAGACATCAGCGGAAATATTGGTTGAAACAGGGAAAATATTCATCAGCATATAGCCGATTGCCAACGCACCTGCAGAAATCATTGCAATTGAAGCGTCACCACGAATTTTCGCATTTTTCCCTGTGCGGAGAATGAGAACCGCCGAAAGCACCGTGAGAGGCAGAATTATAATCATTCTGTCGGTTATTCCCGTAACTGCCGCAACTGCCATTGCTCCGAATGCCACGTGGGATAAGCCGTCGCCAATGAATGAAAAACGCTTCAGCACGAGAGATACTCCCAAAAGTGAGGAGCAGAGGGCAATGAGAAGTCCTACTATGAGTGCATACCATACCAGAGAATGGGAAAAATAATATTGCAAAGTGGTTAAAATTTCATTCATTGAAAGCCACCTCATTTTCCAGAAAACGCTGTCCTGCTTTGCTGTTTACATAGTCCTCTTTTGTGCCGAAAAACAGCTGTTTTTTCGAAATATGGAGGATATGTGAGGCATATTTTACAGCGGAGGAAATGTCATGGGAAACCATAACAATTGTAATCCCCTTCTGATTCAGCTTATAAATATGCTCATAGAGGTCAGTCTGTGCAATGGGGTCAAGTCCCGTCACAGGCTCGTCAAGGAGCAGCATTTTATTTGCCGCACACAATGCACGGGCAAGGAGAACTCGCTGCTGCTGACCGCCCGAAAGTTCACGGTAACAACGATTTTTTATGTCATCAACTTTAAGCTGAACCATTTTTTCCATGGCAAGCTCTTTTTCTTTTTTGCTGTAAAACGGGCGAAATCCAAGCTTTGAAATGCAGCCTGAAATGACGATTTCCTGCACAGATGCAGGGAAATCCCTCTGCACAGGAGTCTGCTGAGGCAGATAGCCGATGTCCCTTGCGGAAAAGTCCTTTCCCCATTTTATTTCGCCGCTGATTTGTGGTTTAAGTCCGAGTAAAGCCTTTATCAGAGTACTTTTTCCCGAACCGTTTTCACCCAGTATGCAGAGGTAATCGCCGCTGCTTACGGTAAAATTCAGCCCCTCGGTAACAATGCCGTCCTCGTAGCCGAGGGCAACATCGGAGCATATAATTTGTTCACTCACGAAGAATATACCTCTTTCAGAATGTTGTAGTTGTTTTCCATGGCGGATTTGTAGGAATAGCCCTCCTCAATCTGCTTTTTATTCACGGATTGGATTGAGTCAAGAATGGCTATTTTCTGGGATTTATCCGCTGTATTTGATACAATCGCCTCAGCAATATTGCAGTCGGAATTTTCAATTGCAAAAATTGTATCGGCATTAAGCTCGTCCACCTTTTCCGCAAGCTGAGTTATAGTCTTGAAGCTTGCTTCCGTATCGGCGGAACAGCTTGAAAATGCGGCAAAATGGTCAATTCCGTAATCCTCTGTAAAATAGACAAAGGGGAACTGGTCGCCGAAAATCATTGTCTGATGCTTTTCGTCAAACATCATATGAAAACTTCTGTCGAGAAGCTGCAAGTCCGTATTATAGGCATTTGCCCTGTCTGAATATGTCTGTGAATTTTCGCTGTCAACGGCTGAAAGAGCTGCTGCAATATCGTTTACGCATAACTGTGCATTGTTGAGTGAAAGCCAGATATGCTCATCATAGGCGGATTCCTCGTGATGTTCTTCGCCCTCGTGTTCATCGTGGTGATGCTCCCCTGCCTCTAAAAATTCGGAAAGGCTGTCCATAAGTCTGACAACTTTCATATCCTTGTTCATGGCATTTTCAAGTGCTTTGTCAACCCACTGGTCAGACACGCCGCCCACATACACGAAAACATCACAGTCGGAAATGCGAATCATATCGTCGGCTGTAGGCTGAAAACTGTGCAAATCAGAGCCGTCGTCAAGGAGATATGTAATGTCGATATTTTCGCTGTCACCTGCGATTTCCCTCGTCCAGTCATAGCAGGGGAAAACGGTGCAGACAACATTTATTTTTCCGTCATCGGAATTTGGTGCGGCATTGCAGGAGCAAAATGCCGAAATCGGCAAAATCAGGGCAGATACCGCAGAAACTAACTTTTTAAACATAATTCACCTCGTGGGAATGGCTTTCAATTTCCCAATGCAAAATTGATAATCATTTTCATTTTTAGATTATACCATATTATAAGGTATTTGTCAAGGGTGAACTCCAATCTAAAAAATACTTCCGAAATTAATTGCTGAGGCTATTTTTGTGCATATTGCTACATTTTTTTGGTAATTTCTCTACTTGACACTTTTATATAAAGGTGATATAATAAAATTATCATAAAATGTGGCGAATTTTTGAAACATTTGCACAAAATGAAAATCAAACTCAGGCTGCAGCGTGTAAAGTCCCAAAGCGGATTTTATACGCAGCTGCCGCTAATCCGCAGCTGCCGTTTGCCTGCGGTGAATCGCCATCATTGCTCTCCCAACTAAACATTGCCAAAAAGATGAAGACAGAAAGGGAATTTATCAAGGAAGAAAAACGCAGGAATGCTTTCGCATTTCAAGTTTTTGTGACGCAGAGAAATTTTCTTTATGTCGAGTATTTGCTGGTAAGGTTTAGTTGGGAGAGCAATATACAAACGGCAAATATATCAAAAGGAGAATTATTTATCATGGGAACATTCAAATCTTTTCTCAACTCTATCCTTAATATGATTCCGGACATTCTGTTCGCTATCATTCTGCTGATTGTTGCATTTTATGCTGCAAAAATCGTCAAAAAGCTCGTTATCAAGCTTTTCGGTATCATTAAGGCAGACGCACTTCTTGCAAAAGTCGGAATAAAAGATGACGCAGCAAAGAACGCTAAGGAATTCATTGCAAAGCTTGTATACTTTGTAACATTCCTCCTTTTCCTCCCCGGTGTTCTGGATAAGCTTGGTATGCACAGCGTTTCCACACCAATTGTAAATCTTACAAACAGCTTCCTTTCATTCCTGCCTAAGCTTGTTGCAGCAGGTCTGATTCTTGCAATCGGTATTTTCGTTGCTAACATTGTCAAGGATCTTCTCCTCCCTGTTCTCAAGGCAACTAAAGTTGACAAGCTTCAGGAAAAGACCGGTATTCAGGCAACAGAGAAAACTTCTTTCTCCAACATTCTCACAAATGTTGTTTACGGCTTTATTCTGCTGATCGTTATTACATCAGCTTTGGATCAGCTTGGAGTTGCTGCAATTTCTGCTCCTACAAATGCAATTGTATCAGCTATTTTCGCAGCTATTCCCAATGTTCTCGGTGCAATTATCATTATTGCCCTCGGCGTATTCATTTCAAATCTTGTTGCTAATCTTCTCGGAAGCCTCCTTGCAGGTATCGGCACAGATTCTCTTATCGAAAAGATTACAGGCTCACCTGCAAAGAAAGTTCAGCTTTCAAAGGTTATCAGCACAATCGTTAAGTATTTAATGGTTATCATTTTCCTCGTACAGGGCATTAATGTTCTCAGACTTCCTGTTCTTGCAGGAGTTGGCGAGCTTATTCTCAGCTATGTTCCTACAGCTATCAGCATTGTTCTTATCCTTGGTCTTGGCATTTTCGCTGCAAACACAGCAGAAAAGGTTATCACATCAAAGTTCCCCAAGGCAAAGGCAGGTGCATTTATTGCAAAGGCTGTAATTTATGTAGTTCTTGGTTTCATCTGCATGAGCCAGCTCGGAATTGCTAACAAAATTGTTGAAAGCACATTCATTCTCATTATTGCATCACTTTGCTTTGCATTCGCTGTTTCTTTCGGTTTCGGCGGCAAGGGCTTTGCTGCAAATCAGCTTGAAAAGCTTGAAAAGAAGCTTGATTGCGACGATTCCAACAAGGCTGAATAATCCACATTTTATGTTTGATTTTCATTATGAAGCGTCCCATGAAAATGGGGCGTTTCTTTTTGTCTTAGTTTAAAAAAGCTTTTAGCCGTTAGCTGTATTAAAGCCGTTAGCTGTCAGCCTTTAGCCATTAGCTATAGGTTCTTTAAAATAATTACGCATTGCCGAAAAGCTAAAAGCTAAAAAAGATAATATCCGCCCGTAAAATATCAGCACACATAAGAAAAGACGGCAATCGTTAAGACTACCGCCCACATTTCTTAATTAACCTGCCGTTACGAAAAAGCTAAAGGCTAACAGCTAACAGCTAACGGCTCATTTAAAAATTACGCATTATTACAAATCCTTTTTCTCATAAATCTTCACAGAGATAACCCACGAGAGCAGGAAAACTGCAATAATAACCGCCATGGCAATTAATGATGTTGATACCGCAGGAAAGGGGCTGACAAGTTTATTTATCAAGTCTACACGAGAACCCACAGGTACAACAAGCACAGGTACGAGAAACGCAATTATTATGGCAATAGTGCTTATTTTTGAGTCAAATCTGTATCCAAAAGGCATAGATATGGAAAATGGAAGAAGGGAAATTCCAAAACCTACAGCCCACAGTAAAATCAATGCTCTGATATTAAAATGTGATGTTCCGATTAATGATGAAATAAGATATATCACGGTATTGAATATGCTTGTTGCTATAGCTATGATTAATGCGACATCATATTTTGCATTTATATACAGTTTTCGTTCAAAAGGCAGAGAATGTGAATATATGGACCATTTGCTTTTTTCATCAGCACCATAACTCGAAAGGATTACTATTGAAATATATAATGGAATAAAAACTAAAAGTATGGGTAATAACAATCCAAATAAGCCGAAAAATAATATAATTGAGATAAAGAGAGCCTTAGCTTTTTTATACATAAGAAACTCTTTTAACAACAAACCTTTCATTTTGACTTCTCCTTATTTTACAATTCCCTTTTCTCGTAGATTTTTACGGATATAAGCCATGAGAGAGCGAAAAGAACAAGTACAGCGGCAATTGCGATATAAGGAAGAATATTGGTGTAGTTGGATAATTTTGCAAGTATGCCTGTGGCTTCAATTGCAGATAAAAGGAATACCGAACAAGCACCGGCTGCACCGTTGAGAAACAGCATTATAGTTCTGCCTTTTTCAGAATTGAATTTGTAAGCAAGAGGGAGGAAAAAGGATGGATATACAATTCCTATTGCAAGGGATAATACAAGATGACCAACAAGGTCTTTCAAGGAAAACTCAGCTTTTCCTATAGCTACAGTAACACCGTAAAGGAGTACAACCAATACAGTTGATACAGCCGCACCTATTGCCATAGCCGCATATTTTGCGGAAACTATCATCTTTCGTCCATAAGGCAAGGCAATGGAATACTGCTGCCACTTGCTCTGCTCGTCATAATTGATATGACCATATAAAAGGATAGCTACAAACAGCGGAAGCATAAAACACATAAAGTCACTACCTACACCGCCAATTCCGAATGCTATAAAGAATATAAGAAATGTAACCCAGCCTTTTTTCAACATTATAAATTCTTTTAATAATAAACCTTTCATTTACTTTGCCTCCTTAACCATAAATATAAATAATTCTTCGATTGTAACTGGTTGTGTGTTGAATGAGTGGGGGATTTTCTCCCTGTCTACGATAGCCTCAATGCCGAATTTATTAGCCTTTTTGCCGATTATTGCGGATTTGTCAAGCTCTTTAAGCATATCCTCTGTTGTATTGATAAAGCAGAACTGCTCTAAAAGTCTGTCCTTTTCCTCGCAAAGCATAAGCTTTCCGTTGTGGAGAAATGCGATATAGTCGCAGATTTTTTCAAGGTCGCTGACAATATGTGAGGAAATGAGGATTGAATGGCTTTCATCTCTTGTGAAATCGTTGAGAATTTCCACAATTTCATCACGTACAACAGGGTCAAGGCCGCTTGTGGGTTCATCGAGAATAAGCAGTTTTGCATCGTGAGAAAGGGCAATTGCAATACCCATTTTCATTTTCATACCCTTTGAAAAAGTTTTGAAATTCTTCTTTTCGGGGAGTCTGAATTTCGCCATATACTGGAAAAAAGTCTGCTCATTCCAGTTGTTGAAACTGTGTTTCATTACAGCGTTGATATCTTTTATAGTAAAGCTTTCGGGAATTCCAACTTCATCGAGAACAACACCGATGTCATTTTTCTGTATTGCAGTTGGTTTCTCACCGAAAATCTTAATATCGCCGCCGTCTGGACGTACAATATCAAGGAGCATTTTTATAGTTGTGGATTTACCTGCACCGTTTTCGCCGATAAGTCCCATAATACAGCCCTTTGGCAGGTTAAGGCAAAGATTGTCAAGAGTAAATCCCTTGTATTTTTTAGTTAAATTTGTAATTTCAATAGCGTTCATAATTTAATCTCCTATTCATTATATTTTATCATATCAATTATATCATCTGTAGTCAGATTGCAGGACGCTCCGAGCTGTTTTATCTGCTCAATCAGTTCCTCAATTTTTTTCAGATTTTCCTCACGGAGCATTTCCGTATTTTTCGGGGCAACAAAGCAACCTTTTGCAGGAAGTGTATAGATAAATCCCTCACGTTCCAGCTCGTCATAGGCTCGTTTCGTAGTCACCACGCTTATTCGCAAATCCTTAGCAAGGGCTCTGATTGAGGGCAAGGGGTCATTTTCCTTGACTTCGCCGCTTATAATCAGATTTTTGACTTGCTTGTAAATCTGGTCGTAAATTGGTGTGCCGCTTCTGTTATCTATAAAGATGTTCACTGTATCACCTCTCTTTACTGTATATATACAGTATACACAGTTAGCACAGAAATGTCAACACCTTTTTGTTATCACAAACTAACAAAAATTAAGAAAATTTCGCAATATAGGCATTAATCGGGCATTTCAGTTTTTAAAAATGGCAGGTTATGCAATAGCTATTGAAAATTAACTGTTATTATGATAGAATAAAATCATAGAAAAACGAGAGGTGATACCGTGAAAATAATTATTAACACCGATGAAAAATTTACCGATACGGAAATTATCATAAACACAAGAAGCATAACTCCCGAACTGGAAAAAATCATCGGTACATTGCGGATTTTCGACAGGCAGATTGCCGCCGTCAAGGACGATGAAGCCCACATTGTGGACGTAAACCGCATAATTTACGTGGAATCCGTGGACAGAAAAACTTTCATCTATACCGCTGACGACTGCTATGAACTGAAACAGCGGTTATACGAAATCGAGGAACAGCTGTGCCATTGCGGATTTTTCCGAGTGAGCAAATCCTGCCTTGTTCAGCTGAAATTTGTCCGTTCCCTGAAATCGGAATTGAACCGCAAAATCAGAATTACGCTGGAAAACAGCGAACAAATCATAGCTTCACGGCAATATGCCGAGGAACTGAAACGCAGACTGGGGGTAAAATAAATGGAAAACAGACCTACTATTTTAAAGTTTTTACAAAAAGTTTTTGTGATTTACGGAATTACAACTTTGATTCTGAACATTTTTACGCTGATTTTCGGCGACGCTGCAAAGGAAATGTCAACTATTTTCAGCTTTGGCAATGAGGCTTTAGGCGTAAAAACGGCTATGCAATTTCTCCTTGCGGTGGTTATATTGGTTCTGATTGAAACCCTTTTCACTACGGATATTCTCATTAAAAAAATGAAACTTCCCATGAGAATTTGCCTTGTATTTGTGAGCATTTTTGCCGTAATATCGCTGTTTGTGGCGGTATTTGGCTGGTTCCCCACAGATTTGGCTCTGCCGTGGATTATGTTCATTATCTGCTTTGCAATCAGCTCCGCCGTAAGCACAATTATTACCGCCTATTCAGAAAAACAGGAGAATAAAAAGCTTGACGAGGCTTTGAAACGATTTAAGGGTGAGGAAAATGAAAAAAGCAATTGAAATCAAGGAAATCCGCAAGTCTTTCGGGGAGAAAAAAGTCCTTGACGGTATCAGCTTGAATATCGAAAAAGGCGAAATATTC
>CALFMA010000052.1 GCA_937880065.1 uncultured Ruminococcus sp. | reverse complement strand
AGTCTTTTCATTCGTGTCAATTAGTCTTTTCAAATGAGTTTCATTTAAGTCCTCTGCCATTTGCTTTTATAAAGTTTTAGTTGTTACAAAGTAATAGCTAAAAAAGCGGATATTATCCGCCTGCCAACAGCTAACAGCTTTTAAAAAAGCTAAAAGCTAATGGCTAACGGCTGACAGCTAACAGCTTTTTTCCAAAAAAACCTTGATTTCTGAATGAAAAGCTGATATAATAAATATGTATACTCATTTGCAGAATGGTTATAATAATATCAGAAAACAAAGGAGATGTTATTATGGCTGAGGAAAAGAAAAATGAGTTGACAGATAACGGTATATCAACAACGAATAATTGCAGGCATATCATTCATTGCCTTAATATTATAGGGCAGATTGAGGGGCATTATGTCCTCGGTGAAACAAATAAAACCACTAAATATGAGCATATTATCCCTGCTCTTGTGGCTATTGAGCAGGACAGGAGCGTTGAGGGACTTATAATAATTCTCAACACTATCGGGGGAGATGTGGAGGCAGGTCTTGCCATTGCGGAGCTTATCGCAGGTATGAAAACACCTACAGTTTCTCTTGTGGTGGGAGGCGGCCACTCTATCGGAGTTCCCCTTGCGGTGGCGGCGAAAAAGTCGTTTATCGTTCCCTCGGCATCTATGACAATTCACCCTGTCCGTATGAACGGCACAGTACTGGGAGTTCCCCAGACTCTTGCCTATTTCGATAAAATGCAGGACAGAATTATTGATTTTGTCACCAAAAACAGCCACGTTCAGGAAGATGTTTTCCGCAGTATGATGATGAATACGCAGGAACTTGTCCTTGATGTGGGAACTGTTGCAGACGGCGAAAAGGCTGTGGAACTGGGACTTATTGACAGCCTTGGAAGTCTTTCAGATGCAATGGAATGTCTGTATGATATGATTGAAAATACCGAAAAAAGATATATCTAATTCGGAGGACAAAATGGGATTTTTTAATGGAAAGTTTCTTTTCGGAGCTGATTTCAACGATGAGGATTTTACCCGTGACGGTAAGCCAAAGAAGAAAGGCAGTTCCGATGATGCTGATAATACGCAGGAAATTGATATGAGCGCAGCTGCTATGGATGATGAGCAGAAAGAAAAGCTGATGAACAGAATCAATTCCGCTGAAAATAAATCGAAAAAGAAAAGCGGAAATTCCGCAGCTGAGGAGAATAACGCTCCCCCTGCACGAGTAAGCAGCGATGCAGATGAAATCGGCGATGAGGAAGATGTTCTTGATGATTTGCTTTCTCCCGACCAGGCGAGAATTGTTTCAATAGTTCTTTTTGCTTTGGGAATTCTCATTCTTATGGCGGTGCTTTTCCAAGGCTCTGAGGGCTGGAAATCCTTCCACGGTGCAATTCTCGGCACATTCGGAATTGTTTCCCTCGCAGTACCTTTCCTTATGATGTACAGTGCATATCTTATTGCAAGAAGGGATAAAAAAACGACTCAGAAAAATATCACAATGTCAATATGGGTGGTTCTTGCTTGTACAGCTTTTCAGATATTTTTCGGCAAGGTTTACCCCGAAAACGGCTTAGGCGAATTTGTGGGGAAATCTTATACAGCTGGCGTTGATTACAGCGGCGGCGGAGTTGTAGGTTCATTCCTGTCCTATCCTTTGCTGTCATTTTTAGGCAAGGGCGGCTCTGTTATTGTAATGGTGCTGTCACTTCTGGTAATGTTTTTAATCAGTTCGGGCAAAAGCCTTAACGATTTATTTGACGTTTTTGGAAAGCCTATGAAATCCCTCAGAAATTTCAGAGATAGCTTCAATTCGGTTTTTGGCGGCGATGATGACGATTTTTACGGAGATGAGGACGATTACAGCGACAACAGAATTGAAAGTGCAGGGGGACTTTCAATTGAAATGGCTGATATACATGATTCGGAAGAAGTTGAACAGCCTGTAGAAAGACCTGTGAAAAAGCGTGAGAAAGCGGCTGAAAAACCGAAGCCTGCTGAGCAAAGACCTGCTCTCAGCCCGCAGGAGCAGAGGGAGCTTGATGAATTCAGCCGTGACTTTGACATTCCTCTCCCCGATGACAACTTGAGAATACATAATGTTCCGCAGGAGCAAGAGGCGAAAAAGCCTGCTGTCAAGCCCCTTGTGAGAAATGAAAACGCATTTCGCAAGCCTGTTGAAGAACCCGAAAAAACAGCGGAAAATTCGGGAACTGAGCTTGACAGAATTATAAATAAGGCGGTTGAAGACAAAGAACGACAGGACAGAGCATTTGCCGATGAAGTTGAGGAAGAAATTATTGAGGGAACACAGCTTTCAATGTATATGCTTCCAAGCCTTGAGCTTTTATCCCTGCCAAAGACGAAAAATAACAGTTCCGAGGCAGTTGCGGAAATGAACGAAAAGGCTGCAAAAATCGTTGATACATTCAAGAGTTTCGGCGTTGAGGTAAAAATCAGAGATATTTACAGAGGTCCGTCAATTACAAGATACGAAATTCAACCCGGTGTAGGCGTTAAAGTATCGAAAATACGTGGATTGGAGGACGATATTGCCCTTAGTCTTGCAGCACAGGGAGTTCGTCTTGAAGCTCCTGTTCCCGGCAAGGCGGCAGTTGGTATTGAGGTTCCGAATATCAACAAGGACGTTGTAACTCTCCGTGAAATTCTCTCCTCTCCCGAATTCAGAACAGCCGACAGCAAGCTTGCTTTTGCGGTGGGCAAGGACATCACGGGAAATGCCATAGTTGGCGATATTACGAAGATGCCCCACGTTATCATTGCAGGTACAACAGGTTCGGGTAAATCAGTTTGTACCCGTTCAATTATTATGAGTATCCTCTACAAGGCAACACCCGATGAGGTAAAAATTATCCTTATTGACCCGAAAGTTGTTGAATTCAAGGTATTTGAGGGTATTCCCCATTTGCTTATCCCAATCGTAACCGAGGCTAAAAAGGCGGCAGGTGCGTTGAATTGGGCAGTAAATGAGATGATGCGAAGATATAACACATTTGCGGATATTGGAGCAAATGACATAAAGTCGTATAACGAGATAGCCGACGAAGAAGATGATATGGAGCGTATGCCGCAGATTGTCATTTTCATTGATGAGTTGGCAGATATGATGCTTGTGGCAGGCAAGGAGGTTGAGGACTCGATTTGCCGTCTTGCACAAATGGGACGTGCGGCAGGTATGCACCTTGTAGTTGCTACACAGCGTCCTACAACAGATGTAATCACAGGACTTATCAAGGCGAATATTCCAAGCCGAATTGCCCTTTCTGTTATGTCGCAGGTTGACTCACGAACAATTATTGATATGGGCGGTGCGGATAAGCTTCTCGGAAACGGTGATATGCTTTATATGCCAATCGGTACAAGCAAGCCAATTCGTATACAGGGATGTTTTGCGTCCTCAAAGGATATAAGCGAAACTCTCACATTTATCCGTTCACAGGCAACGGGAGAATATGACAGCCGCATTGTTGAAGCTGTTGAAAACTACGTACCGCAGACGAAGAATGACCGTGGAGCAAGTGACAGCGGTTACGAAGCAGGCACAGATGAAGATTTAATTGTAAGGGCAGCTGAGGTTGCTATAAATAACGGTCAGCTTTCCACAACATTGTTGCAGAGAAAGTTGAAACTTGGCTATGCAAGAGCGTCACGAATTATGGACGAGCTTGAAGATTTAGGCATAGTAAGCGAGGCTGAGGGTTCAAAGCCGAGAAAGGTGCTTATGTCGAAAATGCAGTTTGACGACTGGAAATTGCGTAAATTAGAGGATTGAGCTTTTAGCTTTTAGCCGTTAGCCTTTAGCTTTTCGGCAATGCGTAATTATTTTAAAGAGCCTATAGCTAATAGCTAATGGCTAAAGGCTAACAGCTTACACAGCACAGCACAGCGCATCAGCCAAACCGCACAATTTTGCACCATGATTTTCAGTAAAATCCACTAAACATTTTAAAATCCCCTTGACAAACATTTTTTTAGTGATATAATAAAATTGTAATAAAATTCAAATGCAATGAAGGGAAATAAAGCCTTTATTTGTTCCACAGAGAGTCGTTAAATGGTGAGAATACGGCAAACGGAAAAGGTTATAGCTCCTCCCTGAGCAGTCGGGTGAAACGGCGGTATACAGCCGAATTAGCTCCGAACGGGTTCTCCCGTTACAGAGATATGCGTTAGCGGACGCAAAATGAGTGGGTGTATCTTTACACCAAGAAGAGTGGTACCACGGAATATAGAATTTCGTCTCTTCCATGCCTGTTGTGCATGGGAGAGATTTTTTATTTCTCCCCACAGCAGACTCCGCAAAAATTTTAAGGAGAGAATTATTATGATGAATGTTTCAAAGTACACACGACAGTTTTTCAGTATCCCCAATCCCCCTATGAAATGGGCGGAAAAAACTTACATTGACAATGCCCCCATATGGTGCAGCGTTGACCTCCGTGACGGAAATCAGGCACTTATCACGCCTATGAGCCTTGAAGAAAAACTGGAGTTTTTCAAGCTCCTCGTTGACATCGGATTCAAGGAAATTGAAATCGGTTTCCCTGCCGCCTCCGATACAGAATATGAATTCTGCCGCACTCTCATTGAGCAGAATATGATTCCAGATGATGTGGCAATTCAGGTTCTCACGCAGTCAAGAGAGCATATTATCGAAAAGACTTTTGAGGCACTCCGTGGCTGTAAAAACGCTATCGTCCACCTCTACAACTCCACCAGCGTGGCACAGCGTGAGCAGGTTTTCCGCAAGTCAAAGGAGGAAATCATAAATATCGCAGTTACAGGTGCAAAACTGTGCAAGGAATACCGTGAAAAGTACGAGGGAAATTTCCGCTTTGAATACTCCCCTGAAAGTTTCACAGGAACTGAGCCTGAATTTGCCCTTGAAATAACTAATGCTGTCCTCGATATATGGCAGCCTACCCCCGAAGATAAAGTTATCATAAATCTCCCTGTTACGGTGCAGGTTTCAATGCCTCACGTCTATGCAAATCAGGTTGAATTTATGTGCGATAACGTGAAATATCGTGAAAATGTCATTATCTCAACTCACCCCCACAATGACCGTGGCTGTGCTGTTGCAGATGCGGAAATGGCGCTCCTTGCAGGTGCGGACAGAGTTGAGGGAACACTTTTCGGAAACGGCGAGCGTACAGGAAATGTTGACATTATCACTCTTGCTATGAATATGTATTCACAGGGCATTGACCCACAGCTGGATTTATCCGATATTCCGTCAATTACAGAGCTTTATACCCGTGTCACACGTATGAATGTGTATGAGCGTTCACCATATTCGGGAAAGCTTGTATTTGCGGCATTCAGCGGCTCACATCAGGACGCTATTGCAAAGGGTATGAAGTGGCGTGAGGAAGGTCACACGGACTTCTGGACAGTTCCCTATCTGCCAATCGATCCCAAGGACGTGGGCAAGGAATACTCCGCAGATGTTATCCGCATCAACAGCCAGTCGGGCAAGGGCGGCATCGGATACATTCTCGAAACACGCTACGGCTACAATCTCCCCAAGAAAATGCGTGAAGTTGTGGGATATATGGTCAAGGGAATTTCAGACCGCAGCCACAAGGAACTTATGCCTGATGAAGTTTTCGGCATATTCAAGGAAAGCTTTATAAATATTGCATCTCCGCTGAATGTTACGGAAACTCATTACAAGCAATGCAATGAGGGCATTGAAACTACGGTATCGCTGAATTTCAACGGCAAGAGGGCAGCTGTAACCGATACAGGAAACGGACGACTAGACGCTGTAAGCAACGCTATACGCTCATATACTGAACTTGATTTCAGCGTCAACACCTATACCGAACACGCTTTACAGATTGGCTCAACCTCTGAGGCTGTTTCATATGTGGAAATCACCGATACACAGGGCAGTAGCTACTGGGGAACAGGTATCGACAACGATATTATCGTTTCATCAATCAAGGCTCTTGTCAGTGCTGTAAATAATATGATGAGATAAAAGCCGTTAGCTGTTAGCCTTTAGCCTTTAGCTAATGCGTAATTGTTTAAAAGCCGTTAGCTTTTTGAAACAAACAATTTTCAATCGTCAAATTCACCAATTCATCACCGAAATTCGCCCTGTCACTTCACATAATTTACAAATCACAAAAAAATACCACTCTCCTTATTGATTTTATATAAATAAAGTGGTACAATAGAAGTGTACAAAATCACTAAGGAGCATGAATTTATGAGAACGGTTTATATTTCTTCCGAAATCATAATTATTACAGGCGTGGTCATTAGCATTACAGGTCACCGCCCGTGTTCATTCTGCCCGAAAAGCAAAATTGCTTGATTATGTGATTTAGTCCTTAAAAGCAATGCAGCTTATGCCTCCGGCGGAATGTCGGAGGCTTTTTGTATAATTAATAAAAGGAATGATACTTATGAAAATATCAGGTGCAAAAATCGTTGTTGAAACGCTGATAGAACAGGGAGTTGATACCGTTTTCGGCTATCCGGGCGGTCAGGTACTCAGCCTGTTTGATGAACTTTATCAATGCAGCGACAGAATTAACCACATTCTCACCGCCCACGAACAGGGTGCATCTCACGCAGCTGACGGCTACGCAAGAACAACAGGCAAAGTCGGTGTATGTATCGCTACATCGGGTCCCGGTGCAACTAACCTTGTAACAGGTATTGCTACGGCTTACCTCGATTCAATCCCAATGGTTGCTATCACAGGCAACGTGCCTACATCTATAATAGGCAGGGACAGTTTCCAAGAGGTTGACATCGTAGGCGTGACAATGCCAATCACAAAGCACAATTTCATTGTTAAGGATATCCGTGAACTTGCCGACACTCTCCGTTCCGCCTTTAAAATTGCAAAATCGGGCAGACCCGGACCTGTTCTTGTGGATATTCCTAAAGATGTTCAGGTGGCACAATGGGATTTCGAGCCAAAGAATGACCCTGTCCGCCCTTATCCCCTTAAATTCGCATCTGAACTGAAATTAAAGCAGGCAGCTGAAATGATAAAGACTTCAAAGCGTCCATACATCTACTTCGGCGGCGGTATTATTTCGGGTAAGGCATCGGCGGAAATCATTGAACTTGCTGAGAAAATTGACGCTCCAATCGGCTGTACCCTTATGGGACTTTCCGCAATTCCAAAGGATAACCCACGTTTCCTCGGTATGAACGGTATGCACGGTCAGTTTGCGTCATCAATTGCCCTTGACGAAGCTGATTTGGTAATTGCTCTCGGTGCAAGATTTTCCGACAGAGCAACAGGCGATAAACAGCGATTTAACAAGAATTTCAGCTTAATTCACATTGACATAGATTCAGCGGAACTTGACAAGAATATCACTTCAAATCTGTCAATTCAAGGCGATATAAAGGACTCCCTTTACAGACTTCTCCCAATGCTTGAAACGACAGAGAGAAGCGACTGGAGCAAGCGTATTGCTGAACTCAAAGAGGAGGAAATCCGCCGACTTGATAGTGCATATGCCGCTAAAAAGGACTTTGAAAAGAAGTGCGGCGACTGCACAAAGCCTTGCAGTATGTCGGGAATTCCTGCTGAAAACCGCCTTGACCCCTACGCTATTATTGACATAATAAGCGGAAAAGCTGGGGAAAATGACGTTGTTGTAACAGATGTAGGACAGCATCAGATGTGGACTGCACAGCGTTACCCATTCAAAAAGCCACGTACATTCCTCACAAGCGGAGGACTTGGCACAATGGGTTACGGTATGGGTGCGGCTATCGGTGCGGCAACTACAGGCAAGCGTTCAATCCTTTTCACAGGTGACGGCAGCTTCGGTATGAATCTTAACGAGCTTGCGACCGCCGTGAGGTATAGCGTTCCCGTTGTGGTCGTTATTATGAATAACGGCGTTCTCGGAATGGTTCGTCAATGGCAAACACTTTTCTATGATAAGCATTATTCAAACACCGTTCTTACCCGTAAAACCGATTTTGTGGGGCTCGCAAAGGCTTTCGGTGCAGACGGT
>CALFMA010000051.1 GCA_937880065.1 uncultured Ruminococcus sp. | reverse complement strand
TGAATATCTGCGTTTGAATAACCGTGATATGGCGGATTTGGAGCCGAAAAATCCAAAGCACAAATATGTGCTTGTAAGTGATTTTGAGGAAACAGAGTATGAGGGGCTGACACAGGCGGATAAGGATAAAATATCCGAATATGCCTGCAATCCCATAATTTATCTTGTTCAATGGATTGTTGAAAACCGCTATATTTCAGAGGATTTTTTACAGCGTTATAATCCCGAAAATGTGCAGAATTTGTTGAACGGATACTTCCCTGTTACAAAATTTTTCAGGGAAGATATGAAGTGCATATTTAACAATAAAGACATAAGCAGGGAAATCAGACCGTTTCTCATATATTATTACGGAAGATTTATAGGAGCTGATTTGTTTGTACGTGATGATGACAATTATTTCTTTGATTACTGTGATGTAATTCAGAGGAATGGTGCGCATTTTTTCTGCTGTGACTATCACTATGATATTTACAGGGAATTCAAGGTGATTTTCGACAAGCGTTACAGCAGATTCAAGGAGCTTTGGGGCAGCAGTAATCCGCAGTATAACAGGGTTTCTGCTGAATTCCCTTGGCAGCGTTTCAATGCTGAACTTGAAGTGTATACATATGACGAAAATTCACAGGAGCAGATTAAACGCTGCTGTGAAATGCTGAACAATTTGTCTGAAAAGGAATACAGCAAGCTGAAACGAATAATCTCAAATGACTATGAAAATGATGAATTCAAGATTGATTTTGAGAAGATGTTTCAGCCGAAAACAGTACATATTTTCAAGGCAAATGAAAATGATGTTTACTGCTTTGTAAGCGGTGAGGCGGAATTCGAAGGTGAACACGGAATAGGCTTTTCCATACTCAACGGAATCGTGCTTTCTGTAGGTTATGCCGCTGATTTATGCACTCCATACAGCCGCAAGGAAAAGGATTTATATGCCCTTGGAAACAATGATATTGATTTCCTTTCTCTCACGGAGCAGGGGGCAGTTGACGAGTATATTTCCGCAGGAAAACTTGTTTCATTTAAAATGGAATTAGATGAAATGGTTGCTATGGACGAGGAAAATAAGGATAAATGCATATATATTACTCCTGCTGCGGAAAAAATACTTCTTGAAGATATACAAAGGCTGAAAACGATGTGTAAAGTCGGGTTGATTACAAATATATCTATTTCCTGTAAAAAGGAAGATGAAGTTTTAGTTCCCTCAGTTATATTTGCAAGAGGTTTTACAACCGTAGAAGAAAACGGCGAAAATAAGAGAAAATGCAAATATCTGGATTATATAAACGTATGGCGTTAATTAAGGGCATATCTAAAAACCCCTTTTGAGAAAAAGCACCTCTGAATTTTTGGTTCAGAGGTGCTTTCAATTTTTATTCGGATACTCTTTCTTCAAGCCATTTTATAAGCTCCATAAAGCCGTTTTCGGATTTCTCAAACTCCGCTTCGTTTTCGATTTCAGCCTTTTCCGAACAGAGTCTGCCGTGCCATGTGAGAGCTTTCAGCATATCGCCGTTTTTGATTTTATAGGAAAAATCTCCTTTGCTTCCCGAATAATCATTTCCGCTGCTGAAATAGTAATATTTCGGAATATCAAGCAGCTGTGATGAACTTGTGGCAGTTGACATACTATATCCTCCCTGTGAAAAATTCCACGGCATCTTCTAAATTGTCATAAACACCGCTTAGCATAGGCATAATCTCCTCATCGGGGGGAGTCATATCGGGAATCATTACAGCGTGACAGCCTGCGGAATATGCCGATTTTATGCCGTTGGGGGAATCCTCAAAGGCAGCACCTTCCTCTGGCGGCAGACCGAGTTCTTTTGCGGCTGTAAGATAAATATCGGGAGCAGGTTTGCCTGTAGTCACCATATCGCCGCATACAATAGCGTCAATATAGCTGAGAATTTGGATTTTTTCAAGATATTTCAGAGTTCTTTCTCTGGGGGTTGCAGTAGCAACAGCAATTTTTATGCCCTTTTCTCTTAAAAATCCGAAAAGCTCAAAAAGCCCCTTTTTTAAATCAATGCCGTTTTCTTCTAAAATAGTATTGACCTCACCACTTGCCGAAAAAAGCCCCTGAACAGATGCTTTATCTTCGCCGTGACGGACAAGAGATTTTCCTCCTCTTGCACCCAAAAGAAGATTGACAGCGTCTATTATGATAGACTTACCCGCTCCGGTTTCGCCGGTTAATACTCCAAAACCAGCGTTGAAATCAATATCAAGCCGGTCAATTAAAACAACATTGGAAATATTTAACGAGCGAAGCATTTTTATTACAGTCCTATTTTATTATTTCGACTGCCCTTTTATACCATTCGCTTTTGGGGTAGTTGTGTGCCAAAACATCTAAAGATTCTTTGGCTTCTTTGTTCAAACCCAAAATTGTGT
>CALFMA010000050.1 GCA_937880065.1 uncultured Ruminococcus sp. | reverse complement strand
ACGGATATTGGAGGCAATGCGATTTTAGACATTAAAAAGTCTTCTTCATCTATACGCTGACGATTGGTAGTTCCACTGCTTTGACTTTCCCAGTATTGTTGAAAAAAATCAGAAGATAAAACAAGAGACAAATACTGTGGAATAGCATTTTTAACGTCAAACAGCCAAAAATCATTTGTTACTATAGCGCCATCCAACTCGTCGGGCACAATACCAAAAGCACCATTACGAGCATCAATTCTTGATATAATCAATTGTCCTTTATGAGCAATGAATTGTTTTTTAGTGCCAATATCTCTACCATAAATCTCATCACGTTGCAAAACGCCGAGGCCATAAAGTCGAACTGTAATACGTTTGTACAGTGTATCATTTTCAACATATATGGGCTCTTTAATTCTTTTAATTATTTGAGATAAAGGTACTAACGGATAATTGGATTTTATTTTTTTGGCAAGTGTTGAATTAACACTCCATCTACTTAAATTAGAAAATTTAACGGTTTTCAGTAAATTACTACTTACCAATTCAATTCAACCTCCTTACCATCACTTTTGCGGAAAAGCTTACCCTCCACATTTATGGTATAGGAAACAAAGCTATTGGATTCTTTCCATAGCTCGTTTGTAGTTCTATATACTTTGTATTCCTCTTGTAATGTTGGCAACTGGTTGCCACCGGAAACAGCACCTGTAGTTGTGATACCTGCATCCTTAATCACAGCAACAGGAATTTCGTAATCAAAGTATTCTTTGGTAAGCGGTTTAGCTTCTTCGATGATAGCCTTCTCAATATCCTTGAGCTCTTTTTCAGCCATAAGTATAAGAGCTTTTACCTTAAGTTTCTTTGCCTTTTCTGCTGCAATCTTTTCTTGAAGTGCATTAATTTCACCGATATATTTCTGTCGAACTTCTTTTTCCGCCTTAGTCTTGGCTCCCAAATACTGTAGTTCTTCCTCTTCGGTAAAACGCTTGAAGAAAACAAGGCTGGGTTTTACTGTGGCACCGGCAGCGATAAATACATCTTGAGGAATGGAGCAAATTAAGATGATCTTGGCTTTGCCTTCGAAATATTCACGAATTTTCTGGAGGTTAGATGTGTTTAAAACGCCTTCAGGCAGAACCATACCCATACGGCCACCCTTTTTAAGCAGTCTCAGACAACGTTCCATAAAGAGAACTTCGGTAAGACCGGACATAGAACCTACGTCGAACAACGAAAGCAAGGACTTACCAATGTTGTCATTTACCTGCTTAAGTGCCTTTTCATAAGCTTCGCCGTATTTGGACTTGTATTTTGCAATCAAAGCTTCATCTGTAAATTTATCTGCTTCGGTAATTTTTTGAGATTTATCAATTCTCGCACCAAAAGGAGGATTCGTTAAGATAACGTCGAAACGCTCTTCAAAAATACCGTTAACATTCAGCAAGCCATCGTGATGATGAACGCCACCGTGTCCATCGCCGTGCATAATCATATTCATTTTTGATGTTCTTGCCATGCGAGGGTTAGCATCAGTTCCGTAAATACAATTACGGGACAGATTATACATACGACTACCTTCTGCTTGAGTCTCAAGTTCCTTGTTGAGTGTGGATTGCATAGCTTCAATGCGTTCGTTAATAAGCACCTGTTCTTTTTCGGGCAAAGAATCATAGTTATCGCCTTCAATGACGGAACGCAATTCTGCTTTTGCTTTCTTTACATCTTCCTCAATTTTTTCACGCATGTACTCAAATGCTTTAATTAAGAAACCGCCACTACCACAAGTAGGATCGCATACAGTTTCATTCTCTTTGGGATCGAGAATGTGCGTCATAAAATCAACGATAGAGCGAGGAGTAAAGAACTGTCCCAATTCGCCACGGAATGTAGTGCCCAAGAACTGTTCAAAGGCGATACCTTTAACGTCATCTTGTGTATCGGAAAGGTTATAGGTTTCAAGTTTTTCAAGAATTTGTTCAAAACTGTTCTGTCTGATTTTAATAATTTCATTTTCTTCAAAAAGCTGGTCATCCTTAAATTCTTCCTTGGTGTTGTAAAATAAGAACTGCATATAAGGAAGATCTTTGGGAGTTCCTTTCAGACTGGGACGAATTTCTTTTTCAAACCACTTTTCTTTTTCTACAAACTCGTTCTTGGTAAATACTTTTGCACCACGTTGCTCACGCTCGTATTTTATTTTCATGAATAAAATTTTACTAATCTCATCAAATGCAGCTTCAGGAGAAAGCTTATCGTTATTACGAATAATGTTATGACAAGTACGGAGAATCTTGGTGAAATCGTCTCTAGTAAATGTTTTGGTTTTAGAAAGAATATCTTTTACTTTTTTATCGTTCAATGCTTCTTCAGCTGTAGGAATAGCAACAACTTCCACTAATTCTTTAGGAAGATAGTCTTTGTCCACATTAAAGTATTTTGTTTCTTTTTCATTAGTGGTTACAAAGAAACTTGCACCAGCCCAAGAAGCATAGTTGTATCCCTGATAATAATCTTCTTCACGAATACGAACATTTTCTGCTTTACATTCAACAACAATAAAAGCAGCTTTGCTTTCAAGTTTATCTTTTTTGGATTTCCAGATAACAATATCTGCACGTGCCTTGCCTTGACCGCGCTGAGAGTTATTGACTTTGATTTCTTGTGCCATTTGGTCAAGAGAATAGCCATACTCCTCTACAAGGAGCTTTATATATTCTTGGCGCACTTTTTCCTCAGGGGTTTCAATATGCCAAGAATCAGTTAATGGGCAAAAGATTTTTCCGTTATCTCTTTTAATTTCTAATGTGCTCATAAAAAGCCTCCATAATATTTCTCAATGTGATTAAAAGTCATTATTTTTCTGAAATGATTTCAACTATATCATCCATAGTACAATCAAGAGCGGTACATATCTTTACAAGGACATCGCTTGACACAACAGCACCGTCTTTGCCCATTTTTGTAATGGTGGCAATGCTGATGCCGGCTTTTTCAGCGAGTTCTTTTTTCTTCATGTCACGGTCGATTAGCAGTTTAAATAACTTCTTATAACTTGCAGCCATGTTACACCTCGTTTAAAATAGTCAGTATGACTTTACTATAATAAATTAGTATATCATAACTAAAGATTTTTCTCAATATATTTCAGCAAAAATATGGAGATTTCAGCATTTTTATTGTTCTCTCTTATATATAGATGACAAAAATAACAAAACGTAACGCTTAAAAATCAAATTTTGTCGAAAAGCACAATAAACAACTAAAATCCTTGTAAATATTTACAAGGATTTCAGGACAAAAGCTTTACAATCAACCACAACACCCAACCAATAACAGCTAACACAATCAGTGCAGTGGAACATCCTGTTCCACCATTTGAATTATTATTTTTACCACCACTAGAACCACCACCGGAAGATGTCATTTTGAATGCATAAAAATCATTGAGGTCAGGCATAGGTTCAGCTCCTTTTCTTAAAAATCATATCCTGTTTCAAGCAGCTTTTTCTTCATCTTGTTAAGTGCTTTTCTGTAGTTTGAATCTGCTGTTGCGGGGGATGAAACTCTGTGGTCGAAGGCTAATTCTTCAAAGGTTTTAGGCTTGCGTGGTTTGTAGGTGGGATTACCTTTGTAGTCGGGATTTTCATAATCGGGAAGCTCGGTTGAGTAGCAGTCTCTGCAGAAGGCAAGGTGCTCCGATACCAAGGCTCGTTCACGGTAATTAAGGGCATCTTCAAATACATCCATCACAAGATTTGCACGCTCAAATTTAACACACAGAACATCAGGGCGGGAGCTATCATCAGAAGCAACCTCTTCACGGCTTTCTTCTCCGTCTTCGTCGGCATACTGCTTGTAAAACTCAATGAACTGTGTGTTCTGTAAGCCGGAACGGATAATTTCTTCTGCTTTTTCTTTTGCTACACCGATTTCATCGGCTATCTTCTCCATTGTTGCATCATCGGTTTTCTCTTCGTTTTCATAAAACAGGCGCATTGCTTTGCGAAGCCTTAAATCTTCATCAAAACTCTGAACCGTAAAGCCACGCCTCATTTTACGGATGTACTCGTGAACTTCACGCTTTGCTGTGTTCTCCTTAAATTTCACAAAAGGTATATCCCGTGAAAGGTCGTATTCCTGCAAGGCTTTCCACATACCTATAATGAACGCCTGCTTCATATCCTGAAAATGACCGGGCATCGCATAGTTCTGTACCCAACCCATAACCTTTGTGTTGAGCGTGTTTTCATAATAATGAAGAAACCACAGAAAGTATTTTTCATCTTTCTCTTTGCAATAAAGCTCAATGTATTCCTGAAGCTCCATTTTAGGCGGAGCAGGTATTATTCTGTACATCACAAGGTCCTGTTGCCATTCTCTCACGGGCGACACCTCCTTACTTCATTGATTTTGCCGTATCCTCATACAGCTTTTTCTTTTCCATATCCTTTGGGTATTGGGTGAGCTCATATTCTGTTTCTTCCATAGCACGGTACATTCTGTCTTCGGCCAGCCTTGTTGCTAACTCTGCAAACTCAGGTGTGATTTTGCCTCTGCTTTTATCTACACGAATTGAACCGCAACGGTTTCTGTATATTCTGAGTGCCGGGTCGTTTTCGCATCTTTCTTTTAAGTTTATATATGCCGCATATCTTCTGCAGGTGACCCGCTTGCCGTTGTGCTTAAAGGGTGCGTAGCCGTTGCAGTATTTCTGATGTCTTGCAGTCAGCATAAGAAAGTGCTTCTTGCAGATTTCACATTGCCTCGGATAATGACCGTACTGTATTCCCCACAATGAAGAGCTTGGATAAATAAAAGTGTCCAAAACCCCTATTTTACTGGGAATTTGAGGGGTATAAAATACCGAAAACTTACATCATACATCAAATTTACATCAATCGATGCAAAAAGTGTGCAAAGAAAGCTTTTTCTCTAAATTTTTGATGTAAGCTTACAATTAAAAATATGAGAGACTGTTAACAGATTTAATTCTGAAAACAGTATCTTTTTTTTGCCTGAAATCGGCACATTGGATTGA
>CALFMA010000049.1 GCA_937880065.1 uncultured Ruminococcus sp. | reverse complement strand
GAGGTTGACGAAGCAGATGACATGCATAGCTGTTTTTTCTCAAAAGGGGTTTTTAGAGATGCCCTTGAATAATCCA
Source organism: uncultured Ruminococcus sp. (assembly GCA_937880065.1). The sequence goes on along the minus strand of CALFMA010000049.1, from coordinate 1,500 downwards.
ACGTATTTGAACAATAATAGCAACAGGGGGAAATACCCCATAAACACAGGCGACCGCCTGCGAACAGGAGCTGAATATATATGTCTGTAAAAAGAGGAGAAATTTATTATGCCGACCTTAGTCCCGTAGTCGGCTCGGAACAGGGCGGAGTAAGACCTGTACTTATCGTTCAGAATGACGTGGGGAACAGGCATAGTCCCACGGTTATAGCTGCCGCAATTACAAGCAGACAGGACAAAAACCGACTGCCTACCCATATTGAAGTGCAGGCTGATAAATGCGGTCTTGCCCGTGACAGCATTGTTCTTTTGGAGCAGATACGCACCATTGACAAAAAGCGTCTTGGTGATAAAATGGGGGAACTTGACCTTAATTCAATGAATAAGGTTAACACGGCTCTTTCCATTAGTTTCGGACTTGAAATGTAAATACCCGAAAAGGGCAATACCGCCCACAGCGATACTGCCCTTTTGAAATTATTCGGTAAGTTTTTTTCTTATAATAATCATATCAAATACATCAACATAGGCATCGCCTGTTAAATCAGCGCATTTAAGCTGATATTCGTCAAAGCTGCCCTTGCCGAGGATATACTGCTGGAGAAGAACGCCGTCGGAGATTGTAATGCCGCCGTCACCGTTTATATCGCCTTGACGGACAGGCTGTACAACCATAAAGCTTATGCCGATAAGGGGGTAAATCTTGCCGCTTTCGTCCTCAGCTTCAACCTTGTAAACGTATGTGCCATAGTCAAGCTTGTTGAAAAGCATACTGTTGTCGAAATCTCCTGAAAGGCTGAATGTATAGGAGTTGGGATTTTTCTCGTAAACGTAAACGGGAGTTACACCGTCAGCCTTGTAAATTCCGCCTGTGAAGCGAGTTATAGGCAGATTTGAAGTGATTGTTCCGCCGAGGTCAACATAGCTGCCTTTTGTAATCTGACCGTCGGGGATAAGTGCGTTGGAGAGCTTCATAGAGGATTCGGGATTGTCAAGCAGAGTGATATATTCCATAGAACAATATCCCGTAATATTGCCGTACTTGATATGAGCCCAGCTGCCGTCAGCTTTGATTACCTCAAACTGATTGTTGGGGTAAATCTGACCGATTACGTCATAATTTGAGCCGTGACCGCTTCTGATATTGAGGTAAGTTGTGATATTTTTTGTTACGTAAATACCTGCGTATTTGTCGGAGCAGTTGCATCCGTTGGGAGTTACCGCAGTAACGGGAGTTGTAGTTGCTGTGGTGGCAGTAGTCGCAGGGGCAGTAGTTACGGGGGGAGCTGTGGTTGCGGGAGTTGTGGGAATTGATGTAGATGTGGAATTGTCGGGAGCTTGTTCCATAGAATAGATAAAATAAGTTTCAGGGTCGTAATAAGTTGCTGTGGGATAGCCGCCGAGGAGAGTGTCGCAGATTCCGAAGTGAAGATGATTGCCGTAGGAGTTGCCTGTGTTGCCTACATAGCCGATAACATCACCTGCATTTACAGTCTGTCCT
>CALFMA010000048.1 GCA_937880065.1 uncultured Ruminococcus sp. | reverse complement strand
TACAACTACAGAGGAAACTACAACTTCTACTACAACAACAGAAACAACAACTACAGAGAAAACTACAACCTCTACTACAACAGAAACAACAACCACAACTACAGAGGAAACTACAATTACTACTACAACAGAAACAACAACCACAACTGAGGAAACTACAACTTCTACTACTACAACAGAAACAACAACTACAACTACAGAGGAAACTACAACTTCTACTACTACAGAAACAACAACTACAACTACAGAGGAAACTACAACTTCTACTACAACAACAGAAACAACAACTACAACTACAGAGGAAACTACAACTTCTACTACTACAACAGAAACAACAACCACAACTACAACTACAACAACAAAACCCGAAGCAGCACTTGGAGAAATTGGTATAAATAAGGTTGATACTAATGGTACAGCTGTTATCGGTGCAGTTCTGGAACTCAGCGGTGTTGATAAATACGGCGAAACAGTTACATTTAATAAGGTTGATATTTTCTTTAATGGTAATACAGGCTTTATCAGCGATGGTGAAAAACTTGAATGGGTAACAGGTAATAGTTCAGTATTTATCAAGAATCTTCCTGACGGTAATTATGTTATCAGAGAAACATTTACACCTGATGGATATATAGCTTCTGATGATATTACATTTACAATAGTTAATGGTAAGATTTTAAATAATGCAGATGATACAGTTATTGTTCCTGCATTAAAGGAAGAAGTAACAACAACAACTACTACTATCACAACAACAGAAACAACTACAACTGCAACAGAGTCCGAGACTACAACAACAGAAACAACTACAACTGCAACAGAGTCTGAGTCCACAACAACAGAAACAACTACAACAGGAACTGAGTCTGAGACTACAACAACTACAACAACGACAACTACAACTACAACAACAGCTAAGAATACAACTGCCAAGAATACAGATTCACCTAAAACAGGTGATGTAGGAACAACAGTTCCTGTTCTGGTTATTGCACTTGCTGCATTAACTGCATTTGCGGTTAGAAGAAAGAGAGAAGATGAGGAATAATCCTGATTTTATCTTGAATTTAAACAAATAGCAAAACGAGGTCTGCCTGTATGGGCGGACCTCGTTTGTTGTATGGTCGGAAATTCATATTTTCCAGTGTATATGTATTTCACGGCTGCCATTTCCGTCTTTCGTTCCGATTTCAATATAGTCAATAAATTCGTCGGCAATAGTGCAGTCAAGCTTATCGAAACGGGTGTGTTTTTCAATGAGTAATTTTTGTTCCGCAGCGTTTTCTTGTCGCTTATGGCATTCTGATATCTTCTGTTTAACCTCTGCTATAAGCTCCGATAATTGCTGTTCTTCATCGTTAAGACTTTGACGGAACAGGGAATAATCCTCGTCGGAAATTATGCCATCAAGCTTATCCTTATACATTTTCACAAGTCGTTCTTTTGCAGAATTATATTGATTGTTGAGTGCAGATAGCTTCTTTTCAAGTGTTTTCAGCTGTTCAGTATGTATATCCGCCAGACATATATCCTCTGACTGACAGTAATTTTCTACGATAGTATTCAGTTCATCAAGAATTTTCTGTTCAAGGACAAGTCCGCTGATACTTGATTTGTTATGACAATTCATTGCTCCTGTTTTATATGTGGCACATTGCAGACCGTAATATTTTTTAGTTTTGCTTTTGTTATAATAGACATTCCGCTTCATGGGTCGTTCGCATAAAGCACATTTCACCTTGCCGGAAAGGGGAGAAAGCTCCTGTGAGCGTTTTTCTACTCTTGTATGACTGTTCAGTCGTTCCTGTGTTCTTGACCATATATCGGGATTTATTATGGCTTCGTGGGTATCGGGTATGCGAATCCAGTCATCCTTATCAACTTTTTTCCGTTTCTTATTTTTGTAGCTGATATGGTGCGATTTTCCCTGTACAAGGGTACCTGTATACATTTCATTAGCAAGCATTCTTGCAATTGTTGACTGCGTCCATAACCCCTTTGAATTGCTCTCTTGTGCGTTGAAATTTACGTATCGGGAGCCTGTTTGCTTTTTATATTCCGTCGGACTTGCAATACCGTCATCATTCAGTTTTTGCACTATTTTCCGATAGCCCTCGCCGTCAGCATACATATTGAATATGAGCTTTACTACAGGGGCGGTTTCTTCATCTATAATGAGGTGATGTTTATTATCAGGATCTATTTTATATCCATAGGGTGCAAATGAGCCGATAAACTGTCCTTGCTCTCTTTTATATGCAAGGGTACGGCGTATTTTTGATGATATATCCTTGACATACATTTCATTATATGCGCTTGTGAAAAGCCGCATAGTGCTGTAGCTTTCGTTGTCGGTATCAGCGTTGTCGGCAACTCCGATAAAACGTATGCCCCATTCAAGAAATTTATCGTTGATGTACTGCTCAATTACAATGGTATCTCTTGAAAATCTTGACTGGTCCTTACAGAGTACAATATCGACATTGCCTTTTTCACAGTCGTTGAGCAGCCTGTTAAATTCGGGACGGCTGCGGTCAATGCCGCTGTAGCCGTCGTCGCAGTAAATGTCGTAAATCTCCCAATCACGCTCACGACAGTAATCACGAAGCATAGATTTCTGATTGACTATACTCTGACTGTTATCGCTTGCCGGTTTATTTTTATCTTCTATTGATAAACGACAGTATATAGCCACTTTTGGCATTGACCTCACCTCCTTGTCTTTTTAGAGATGCCCTTTAGAAAATATCAGACTGATTTTCTGATTTTGCGATTAATTAACTTCTCAACTTTTGCAGTTACAATCATTTTCAGCTTATCAATGTCTGTTGTTCGGAAAGAATGTGTTGTATGTATCGTATCTTTCATAACAGCTCGCCTCCCTTTGCATTACTAATTTATGTGTTAGTACGTTTGGTTATGAATCATAAAAATCAATCTGCGGAGGTGCATTACAATGTACGATAATTTTGACAGCGAAATCATTACTGTTGATG
>CALFMA010000047.1 GCA_937880065.1 uncultured Ruminococcus sp. | reverse complement strand
AGGACAGTCTTGCTGTCGCCGATGTGCAGGATACGGCATCCGTCCTCAAAGGAAAGGTTGTACCGATGAACGGTGCTTTCCTCCAGCCTTTGCAGGAAAGGGATTCCGTTCTTGTGGCTGATCAGCTTCTGTATGGCTTCGAACTCAGTCAGGTGCCGGAAGGTACCAGCTTTGTGCTTCACGGACCGCCCGGCACGGGAAAATCCCAGACTATCACAAATATAATTGCAAATGCAATGTATCACGACAAAACGGTTTTATTTGTAGCCGAGAAAATGGCGGCTCTTGAAGTTGTGCAGAATCGCCTTGAAAAGCTTGGACTTGACCCGTTCTGCCTTGAACTTCATTCGAATAAATCCCGAAAAAGAGATGTGCTTAATCAGCTTGAGAAAGCCCTTGAAACGGTGAAAAATACATCTCCTGCACAGTTTGCCGCAGAAGCTGAAAAAACGGCTTTACTTCGCCGTGAACTGAATAAATCGGCTCAGGAAATTCACCTGAAAAGAAACTGCGGAATGTCCGTTTATGACGCTGTAATCAAGTTTGAACAGCACAAGGAATTTGAGGGAAAACTGAAATTTTCCCACGATTTTTTCAATTCTGCCAATGGTGAAACCTTTGAAAAATGCCGTGATGAACTTGAAAAGCTGTCGGCGGCAGGCAAATCATTCGGCAATGTCAGCGGAACTTCGCTTAAATGCTGTCAGCTGAGGGAGTACAATCCAAGTCAGCGTGATGAGATTGCGGATAAGCTGAAATGCCTTGATGAAAGCCTTGATGAATTGCAGGCTGAAATGCCATTTATCAGCCATTTATCGGGGATTTCCAACGTTGAATTTGCACAGCTGAAATCCTTTTCGGAGCTTGTGAAAACTGCAAAATCTCAGGGGGATGTAATCCCGCAAATCGTATTTGGCGAGGTATGGGACAGAACTTCTGATACGGTGAAAAATCTCGTTGAAAGCGGCAGGGAACAGCAGGCTTTAAAGGCTGAAATATCGCAGAAGTTCGAGGATTCTGTGTACAATTTCGACTGCGGAAACAGCCTTGCGGAGTGGAAAGAGGCTCAGAACAGCTGGATTTTACCGAAAATTCTGAAAAGCGGAAAGCTTGTGAAATCGCTGAATTCCCACGTAAAATCACCTGAAACCGTCACAAAGGAAAATTTCGGGGATTACTGTGGAAAGCTTGTAAAGCTGAAATCCCTTACAGATGCGGTGAACAGTATTCCCACAGCGATTTCAAACCTTTTTGACAGCTACACAGGGCTGATTGTGGGGGAGAATACACGGTGGGATGCGGTATCGGACGCTGTTTCTTTATCGGAAAATCTCCGCAGTATGCTGTCTGACGCACCTTTCACAAATGGCGAAAAACAGCAGATTTCACAGGGTTTATGCGAACTTTTCGGCACTTCGCAGCGTAAAGCTGACAATTCAAATTCCGCAGATTTGTACATTGAGAAAATCAATAAATGCGAAAATATTCTGACGGATTTAGAGAAAAGATTTGCTCTTGTACCCAATAAAATTTACGGAAATAATCCCTTTGAGGAAACCAAAAAGCAGATTGGCAATGTGATTTCAGAACTGCCTACGCTAAAGGAATGGACGGGAATTTTGGCTATATGCCACAATCTTGAAGAACTTGGATTGCAGAATGCGGTTGACTCATTCCTCAGCGGAAAGCTGTCCTGCGATGACCTCCTCGGTGCATTCGAGTGCGGTATTAGCCGTGATTTCATCTATAAAACATTGGGCGAAGTTCCTGCACTTGCACAGTTCCAAGGCTCAATTTTTGAGGACACTATCAGAAAATTTGACGCACAGCTTGAAAAATTCCGCAGGCTCACAATTGAGGAACTCACAGCAAAGCTGTCTGCAAATATTCCCGACAGCACCAACTCCGACGCTGAACTTGCAATTCTGAAAAAAGCCATAAAAAATGGCGGCAGAGGGCTGTCAATCCGCAGACTTTTTGAAAGTATACCAACACTTTTGCGTAAAATCTGCCCTGTAATGCTTATGAGTCCAATTTCCGTGGCACAATATATTGACCCTGCTTATCCGAAATTCGATTTTGTAATTTTCGATGAAGCGTCACAGCTGCCTACCTGCGAAGCTGTGGGCGCAGTTTCAAGGGGCGAAAATGTCATTATTTCAGGGGACCCGAAACAGCTGCCCCCTACAAGCTTTTTTGCGTCAAACCATACCGATGAGGACAATATGGAGAATGAGGATTTGGAAAGCCTTCTTGACGACTGCCTTGCGTTGTCAATGCCTCAGGAGCATCTTTTGTGGCATTATCGCTCCCGTCATGAGAGCCTAATTGCATACAGTAATGCTAAATATTATGACAATAAGCTTTACACATTCCCCTCAGCGGATAACAAGCTTTCACGTGTGGGACATATCAAGGTTGAGGGATTTTATGACCGCAGCAAAACCCGCACAAATAAAGCCGAAGCTGAGGCTGTTGTGGCTGAAATTGTCCGCCGCCTTAGAGATGAAAACCTACGCTGTGAGAGTATCGGAGTTGTAACTTTCAGTATGCCTCAGCAGAATTTAATTGACGATTTGCTTGCATTTGAATATAAAAAAGCTCCCGAACTTGAAAAGCTTGCAGAGGAAATGGCTGAGCCGATTATTATTAAAAATCTTGAAAATATTCAGGGTGATGAACGTGATGTGATTATGTTCTCAATCGGCTATGGTCCCGACAAGGATGGCAAGCTGTCAATGAATTTCGGTCCCCTTAACAGAGAGGGCGGCTGGAAACGCCTTAACGTGGCGATTACAAGAGCGAGAAAGCAAATGCTTGTATTTTCCGTCATTACCTCGGATATGATAAATCTCAACAGTACTCGCTCCGAGGGTGTGGAGGGGTTGAAAGGCTTCCTCAAATTTGCGGAACAGGGCGGCACAATTGCCCTTAAAGCAGGAAATACCCGTGTTTCTGCGGAGGGATTTGAACTTGCGGTGGCAGAGGAACTCCGCAACCGTGGCTACTCCGCTGACTGCTCCGTGGGAATTTCGGGATTTAAGGTGGATATTGCGGTTTACAGCCCCGAAAATCCCGACAAATATATCCTTGGAATTCTCTGCGGAACTAAAAATTCCCTTGAAAAATCAAGGGCAGAGGAGCGTTATATTTCACAGCCTGCGGTGCTTAAAGGCCTTGGCTGGGAAACTATGAATATCCACATTCTCGATTGGCTTGACAACAGGGAAAAGACAATTGAACGCATAGAAAAGAGGATTGCTGAAATCCTCAATACAACGGAATAAGGAGAAAAAATTGAACAGTATCTTAATTATAATCGGTAAAATTACAGTTGCCGTACTCCGTCTGTTTAAGCGTAATGCAGGTAATCTCCCGGGCATCGTTTTATGGCATCTCACAAGAGGAAAATGCTGTAAGATGTTCAAGGTGGATTGCCCAATTATAGCCATTACAGGCACAAACGGCAAGACTTCCGTCACCAACTGCATTGCTCAGCTTTTTGAGCAGAACGGCAAGAAAATAATCATCAACAAAGAGGGAAATAACCTCGACACGGGAATTTGCTCCCTGCTCCTTCGCCACTGCACTATCGGGGGAAAAGTTGACGCTGATTATCTCATTTTTGAAACGGACGAAAGCCACGTTCCCGTGGTGTATTCTCAGCTGAAACTTGAAACTCTCGTTGTGCTGAATTTCTTCCGTGACCAGCTTGACAGAAACGGCGAAATGGAAACTCTCATTCAGAAGATAAACGGCTTCTGCAAGACCTTTGAGGGAAATCTCATACTCAACGGAGATGACCCCAATACTGCCCGTCTTGGCAGGGCAAACGAGAAAAACAGCAACGTGAAATACTTCCACGCACAGCCCTACGCATTTGCTACAAAGACGATTTTTGAAGCGTCGGAGGGACGTTTCTGCCCATTCTGCGGTGAGCCTCTGGAGTATGAATATTACCAGTATTCCCACATCGGAAAATTCACCTGCAATAAGTGCGGATTCGGCAATTATTCCCCATATATCACAGCTGAAAATATTGACCTTGAAAAGTCGGTTTTCACCGCTGACGGTCACACATATTCGCCAAAGCTGAACAGCATCTACAACATCTACAATATGACGGCAGTTGCCGCTGCGGCGAAGTTATACGACATTCCCGAAAAGGTGACGGACAACGTAATTTCCAACTATACCATTAATAACGGACGAATGGAAACCTTTATGCTGGGGGACAGAAAAGCTACTCTCAACCTTGCAAAAAATCCTGTGGGAGCAAATATGACGCTCCGTGTTATGAATGAAATGCAGACGGAAAAAGAACTGCTTTTCGTCCTCAATGACAACATCGCTGACGGTCTTGATGTATCGTGGATTTGGGATATTAATTTCAGCGTTTTTGACCGTGTGACAAGGGTTGTTACATCGGGTACAAGAGCCTATGACATAGCCGTCAGAATTAAGTGTTCAGGCTATCCTGCGGAGAAAATCACAGTCCGTCCCGACCTTGATGAAGCCGTTGCGGAGCTTGCAAGGACAGAGGGCAGAAAGTTTGTAATTGCCAATTATACGGCAGTTCAGCCTACTCGTTCCGCCCTGAAACGCTATTCCGACAGTCACGGAGGTAACAATGAATAAGATAAAAATACTTCATATGTATGCGGATATGCTTGACCTTTACGGCGACAGCGGAAATATGGAGATTATTTCCTACCGCTGTAAAATGAGGGGGATTGAGTGCGAAATCCACAAGTATTCCATTGACTCGGAAATGCCCGATTTTTCCGCATATGACTTAATTTACATCGGCGGCGGTGCTGACCTTGAACAGCAGCATATCTCCGAGGATTTGGTGAAATGCAGAAACGGCATTGAAACCGCATACAAAAACGGCACATTTTTATTCCTCATCTGCGGCGGTTATCAGCTTATGGGCAAGTACTACCGTGACGCTGACGGTGTGGAAATCCCCGGACTTGGCTTGTTTGATTACTACACAATTGCCGAGCCTGACCGCCGTAAGAGATGTATCGGAAACGTGGTAATCCGCACGGAAATCTGCGGAAAATCCGTTGATGTGGCAGGCTTTGAAAATCACGGAGGACAGACTCACGGAGTTAAAACTCCCCTTGGGGAGGTGCTTTACGGTCACGGAAACAGGACGAAAAGTTCCCACGAGGGATACTTTGAAAAGAACGTAATCGCAACGTATATGCACGGTCCGTGCCTTGCGAAAAATCCCGAAATTTCGGATTATATCATAGGTTATTGTCTTAACAGGAACAGCGGTACAGCTGTTGAACTGACCACCCTTGACGATACCCTTGAAAAGGATTGCCGACAGGTAATGATTGACAGATTATTAAAAGGGAACCCAAACTAAAGAGTTAATTAATTGAGGAGAATTATGAAAAAGTTTTTATTTGCATTTTTATTTACAGCCATTTGTACATTGACAGCCTGCGGTGAAGTTGTAGGCACAGATTCAGAAAGCGATTTAAAAGTTGACACAACTAAGGCTTCTGTATCAGATAAAACCGATGATTCAGCTGAAACCACAGCTACATCGAAATCAACGAATTCCACCGAAAAATCGGAAAAAACTACAACTCAGATATCAACTGCAACATCTGCAACAACTAAAAAAACAACCACCACAGCTGTGAAAATTGAGGATAAAATAATCCCCAAGGAAGTTTATTTCAATTCCGTTGAAAGCTTTGAGGTTTATGATGAAATGTCAATTTCTCAGCTTATTCCCGATACAAACGTGAAACTTCTTGAACCCGACAAGAAAATCAAATCAGATGAACTTGGCAAATTTGAAACCGAAGTGAAATTTGAATTCGAGGGTGAGGAATACCTGAAAAAAATCAGCTATAATGTTGTGGATACAACTCAGCCTGTGCTGCTCAATTCGGGCTGGAATCCCTATGTTAAGCTGAATGAGCCGTTTAATCTCGGTTCGCTTGTAGGCTATGTGGACAACTATGACCGTTCCCTTGAACTGACATACACAGGAGAGGTTGACACATCAAATATCGGCAGATATGACATAACCGCAACTGTTACCGATGATTCGGGAAACAGCACAAGCTGGGATATGTCGGTATACGTGCTTATGGAAATTCCTGCTCCCGAGGATAATAACCCGAGAGTGAATTTTACCGATTTCGTTGACTACTACTGCTATGAAGATGTCAGCTACGGCATTGATGTTTCAGCGTGGCAGACCAATGTTGACTATGAAAAGGTCAAGGCTCAGGGGTGCGAGTTCGTTATTATGCGAATGGGTTACTATTACGGCGAAATCAAAATGGACGACTATTACAAGCAGAATATGGAGAATGCCACAAAGGCAGGGCTTGACGTGGGAGTTTATTTCTATACCACCGCCAATACCGAGGACGAGGCACGTGAGCAGGCACGCTGGATTGTGGAACAGCTTGACGGCAGGGAACTTGACTACCCCGTGGCTTTCGACTGGGAAGAATGGGGACAGTTCCAGCAGTACGGAATGAATGTCCACGACCTCAACGAAATTTTCGAGTCATTCTGTGACGAACTGGAAAAGAACGGCTACACAGGTATGCTCTACAGCAGTAAGAATTTCCTCAAAAACTTCTGGACAAACAAGAAGAACCGCCCTGTATGGCTTGCCCATTACGTTGATGAAACCGATTATGACGGTCAGTTCGCTATCTGGCAGGCAAGTGCATACGGCAGAATGGACGGCATTGAGGGCGATGTGGATATGAACATCAGATTTAATTACATACCCTTGTGGTAATTAAGAATTTAGAATTAAGAATTAAGAATTAATTCGTAATGCGTAATTGTTTAAAAGTCGTTAGCTTGCGGATAATCTCCGTTCTGTCAATCCTCGTATTTTTCAAGATTTTTCCGCTTACGCTCGATTTCAGCGTTTATATCACGATTGTACCAAATCAGCGTATCACGGGGATTTTCGCCCTCGTTTACCGTTTCTCTGAATGCGTTCATTATATTTCTTGTAACCGCATAAGATGAGGGTATAACAGGAATTTCCATAAGTTCCGCCTGCTGTGCATAAAGTCGGCTGACTTCCTCCGTTGACCACGAAAGCTGTGAAAGTGCCTTGACATTTGCTGTGTCAAACCGCCCTAAAGTTCCCAGCAATCCCTCTGTACGTGCGGCATATTCAGCCTGTACCTCAGCTGATGTAAACCAACGGATAAACCGCCATGCACCGCCTTTATTTTCCGCACTATTGAAAATTACCGCACCCGAACCGCCTGAATTTGCGGCATGGGAAATTGTGCCGTCCTCACCCTCTGTGCCGGGAACAGGGAAAAATTCCCACAATCCCGATATTTCGGGAGCAGCGGCTTCAAGCTGATTTGCAAAGGTGTAATTCTGGATTACCATTGGATATTCGCCTGTGCGGAATCGTGTGAACGCATCATAACTCTGGTCAAAACTGTATTTCGTGTAGAAATCCGTCCACTCCTCAAAGGATTGCACCGCCTTTGTGGAATCAAGCAGGGATTTCGTTAAATCTTCCGAATAATAATGTCCGTTCTTTTGCAGTAAAAGCATTGCGAAAGTATGCCCCGATTCCGTTGCAGGCGATACATTGGCAGGGGGAAGAATAAGTCCTGCGTTCATATAGTTCCTCTGCAATGCAGGGAGCATATCAATCAGTTCAGCCCACGTTTTCGGCGGAGAATTATAGCCAAGTTCCGAAAGAATATCAGTTCGGCAGAAAAGCATAGGGAAACTCTGACTTATAGGCAGACCGTATGTGCCGCCGTTGTATTCGTAATGCGTTAGGGCATTTTTCTGGAATTGTGCCGATATATTTTCAAAATCGGGGAAACGTGAAATATCCGTTAGCATATCACGGGCGGCAAGATTTACAGGGAATTCACCGCCGAGGAATAATGCCGCATCAGGGGATTTTCCTGCAAGTGAAGCCTCTACAATTCCCCCTGTTACGAGGTTTATGGAAATTGGAATATCATACTGGGGTATGAAATCGCTTTCCGTCATTTCCTTTATAATCTGTGCCTGGTCACGTCCGAGGGCAACCCAAACCTCCACCGCTTCCTCATCTTTCACATCGGAAAGTGTGGTGTAATCCTCGAAAAACGAGCCGAAAAAGCTTTTTAATCCAAAGCTTACGGATTTCCCAAACTTTTCATCGCAGTCGGAAAGAGCCGCATTTTTTCCTGCAAGCTCAATATAGTCAAGTTCAAGGGGCTGGTCACGATACTCACGCACCCAAGCGGTGAGAGAGCCGATATTATTCTTTATCTGCGACAGATAATCGGGAATTTTCAACGGCTTTTCCACGCATTTGTCAAGTATGGCGGCGGTAGTGTCAAGTATAGCCGCCTCTGAACCTGTAGTACCCGAAAGTGACTCGATTTCGCCCTGTATTTCCTTTAATTCAGCGGAAATTCGGCTGAAATCCTCCACAAGTCCCTCTATTTTTTCGTGAACGTAATAGTCGGTGTATTTGTCGGGAGAAGTTCCCGTAATCATTATAATTTTTCTGTATCGGGAATTAAGCTCTTTTACGGAGCTTTCAAGGCGGCGGAGGGAATCTCCGATTTCCCCTGTTACGCACTCCATTGTGATAGTGTGGCTTTTTCCTCCCGAAAGGTAGATATATATATCCTCGCCCTTTTCAGTTTTTGGCGTTACGTTGTTCCAATGGGTATCGTAGAAAAATTCAACGCAGTCCAACTCCTTGCATGGCACTTCTCCGTCAACGTAAATTCGGCGGTTTGAGAAAAATCCACGCATCTGATTTTGTCTTGCCTTTATGCCAAGTCTGAACCAGCCGCCGTTGCCGATTTCCTCCTGTGAAATCTCCCATGTCAGCGTCTGTGCGGATTTTTTCCAGCTGTCCTTGCCGATTGTATTGCACAAAAGCTTTACAGGGTCAGAGGGCGAAGTGATGTAACTTGTGTTGTCCCATGAGGGCGAAAGCGAGGAATCCGACTTATACAGGGCATTTTCCCCTTCAATTCTGATAAGCTGCGAATTTTCGGTCAAAGGAGCATTTACTGAATTTTTGTATTCCTCATAGTCGGGCAATTCTTTGGGATTGCAGAATTTCAGATATTCCACCGCAAAGGCAGCGTGTTCCGAGGAAATGTCAATTGTGTGAGTTCCCTTTGTAAGGCGGAATAAAAGCGGCTGGGACAAAAGTCCGTCGGGGTCGCTTATGAAAGATTTCTGCCACATTGAATGTTGAATTTGTGCCGGGCGGATTTCGTTTCCCCGTGAATCGGCTGTGATTTCCGTTTCATTCATCCACACTCTGCTGAGGGTAATTCTCGAAGCCGAATCAAAGGGCAGTTCTCCGTCAATTTCAAGGGAAAACTCGATTTTTCCGCTGTTTGATACAAGTGGTGCATAGCTCAATTCAAGGGCATAAAGTCCTGTTTCGGGAACTTTTACGGTATAGGAAATATCCCCCTCGCCGCTTTCGCAGATGAGGACATTTTCACGATTTTCGCCGTCCGCCACATAACTTCCTGTGGAAAAACTGCCGTTTTCAGCGGCAGTGTAATCAATTCCCGAAAGAATAATTTCGCAGTCGGGGCGGATTTCCTCTGCATATGAGTCAAGATATTGGCTGTATGTGGGGATATTGCTGTCCACAGGAGCAAATGTATAATTTTCCTTATTGGCGGTGACAAAGTTTGCCGAAGCTGTGTTTTCCGCCATAAAAGCAGGCATTGAAGCCGCAAAAACACACGAAAAAAAGGCAGCGTTTATTCTGCTTTTCATTACTTTGAAATTCATCTCGCCACCTCCAAAAATTCAAAATAGTTCACCTTATATTATAACAAAAAAACGGTCATTTGTCAATTTTTTGTGCAACTTATCACATAGTTTTCAAAAAAACATTTTATAACCTCGACTCATATCAACATCTGGGCATCTCTAAAAACCCGTTTGATTAAAGAAAAAACAGATAGGTGCGGCAGCTG
>CALFMA010000046.1 GCA_937880065.1 uncultured Ruminococcus sp. | reverse complement strand
GTATTTACGTACCATTTTAACAATATCATTTGTTGCGGCACAACCGAGGGAGCCTGTGCAAAGGCAAAGGGAGTTCGCGGGGCTGTCAACAATTGCGAGCATTCTGTCAAGATTTTCTTCGCAGGTGATAATTCTCGGAATACCGAAAATGGGATAGGGCGGGTCGTCGGGATGTATAGCCATTCTTACACCGCATTCCTCAGCAACGGGAATAACCTTTTTGAGGAATTTTTCAAGGTTAGCCCAAAGACCTTCTTCACCAAGCTCACCGTAAGCGGAAATAAGCTCACGTACTTCTTCCTGAGTGTAGCTTGAATCCCAACCGGGAAGGTGAATATCATCCTTAAGGGGGTCAAGACCCTTCATCTGCTCCCAGTACATTACAAGACTTGTAGAGCCGTCGGGAGCTTCTTTGTCCAGCTGGGTACGTGTCCAGTCAAAAACGGGCATAAAGTTATAAGTTACGCATTTAATACCGTATTTTGCACAACGGCGGATGTTTTCGCAGTAAACATCAATAAGCTCGTCAACATTATCTCTGCCGAGTTTAATGTTTTCGTGAACGGGAATTGACTCAACAATATCAAAAATAAGGTTGTTGTCCTCGCACTGCTTTTTCATTTTTGCAATGCTTTCCTCGGGCCATACTTCACCGGGCTTAACATCGTAAACTGCACTTACAACGCTACGCATATTGGGAATCTGGCTTATATACTGAAGTGAAATGGGGTCGGTATCGCCATACCAACGGAATGACATTTTCATAAGAGGAAACCTCCCTGTAAAATTTGTATTTGCATTCTATTACATTATAAGTATAACACGGCATTTTTACAATATAAATTGTGTATATTGTTTGACATATTGTAATAGTTGCGGTAATATATAAATAATCAGATATTAAATTTTTGGCATTGTAGGTGAAATTATGCAGTCTAAGACTCAAAGTTTTCAGACTCGTCAGAATATGGTGAAAAGCACCTTTGAGGTTTTTCGTTATCGTGACCCGAAGCCCGAGGGCGTTGCGGTGCACCACCACGATTTTTATGAAATATATTTTACAGATGCCTTCTTACACCTACGCACAGAAAGCCGTCAGACTCCTCGTTTCTTTCGGTTATAGATGTGAACTGAAAAGGCGTGAAAAGGAGTGCGGATATGACCTGTACACGGAGAGAAATCCCGATATTCCAAAGCTTCTGAACAGGTACAAAATCCCCTACAGCCTTCGAGAGGAGGAGTTCTCTTGATTGTGAATTTTGACAATGCCGCCACTACCTTTCCAAAGCCTGTGACGGTGAAAAATGCCGTAGTATCGGCTATGGAGCAGCTAACAAGTCCGGGCAGAGGCGGTCATCCCCTTGGTATGAAAACTTCGGAAATGGTCTATTCCGCCCGTGAAACAGCCGCCGATTTTTTCGGGGCAGAGCCTGAAAATGTAGTATTTACGCTGAACTGCACCCATGCTCTCAATATGGCGATACAGGGAATTATGAGAAACGGCGGACATCTCATAATAAGCAGTATGGAGCATAATTCTGTTGCACGACCTGCCGCAGAACTTGCAAAATCGGGGAAAATCAAGCTTTCAGTAGCGGAAGTATTCCCCGAAAAGGAAAAAACTGTTGAAAGTTTCCGCAAACTGATAAGGAGCGACACAAAGGCAATTGTATGCACCATTGCCAGTAATGTCACAGGGCAGATTATGCCTGTTGAAGAAATCGGCAGGCTTTGCAAATCACGGAATATAGCCTTTATTGCCGATGCAGCACAGGCTTCGGGGATTATTGATGTGAAGCTTTCACAGGGTATGAATATCATCTGTACCGCAGGGCATAAGGGTTTGTACGGAATTACAGGCACAGGAATGTTGATAAGTGACGGAAAATTCCCGATTTATCCCATTATTCAGGGCGGAACTGGCAGCGGTTCGCAGCATCTTGAACAGCCGAAACTGCTCCCCGAATCCTTGGAAAGCGGAACTGTGGGAACTGTTGGAATTATGTCAATGAAAGCAGGTATGGAATTTGTGCGGAAAATCGGCATTGACAGGATTTTCAGACACGAGGACAGAATATGCAGACGGTTTGCTGCGGAACTTGAAAAAAGTCCGAAAATTACCATATATCGCACAAAATCCGCTGAATATGTGCCGATAGTATCCTTTTCCGTTGAGGGCAAAACCTCGGAAAGAGTGGCGGCAGAGTTGGCAGAAAAAGGCTTCTGCCTTCGTGCAGGTTATCATTGTGCGGCGCTTGCCCATTCAACCCTCGGCACTAAAAATGGCACGGTGCGTTTTTCTCCCTCGGTATTCAGCCGTGAGGAGGACGCTGCCGCCCTTGCTCAATTGATAATCCGCAATGCGTAATTTCATTTTATGGGTTGGTATAATTCTCTCAAATCCGACCAATATCTGCTAAAATGTGAACAAATTGAATTAAAAATATAAAATTTTTCGGAAATTGATAAAAACCTATTGAAATTATCTGATTTTGTGGTACAATATAATATAGGGGGTAATATCGTTTCATCAATTATTTGACGGAGCGATATGCCCTTGACTAATAAACAGGTTGTGATATAATATGCCTTCATTTCAGGATATGAAATACGCTTTTTTCAGCCTGATGTCTACTATTCAATTCAAGGATATAATAGACCTTCTGGCTCTTACTTACATAATTTATCTCCTGCTGAAGCTTGTGCGTGAAACCCGTGCCGCACAGCTTATCAAGGGAATTCTTCTTCTCGTTGCCGCTTACTTCATCAGTAACTTCCTCAACCTTACCGTTATGGAGTATATCCTCGGCAATGCCCTTGATGTAGGACTTCTTGCTATGCTCATTCTTTTCCAGCCCGAAATCCGCCGTGCCTTGGAGCAGTTCGGACAGACTCAGTTCGGCATAAAAATGATTGGTATCGGCACACCTTCAGGTGATGCAAAAAGCCGCTGGAATACCGCAATTGAAGCTATCTGCGACTCCTGCGTAGAACTTTCCGCAAGCTGTACGGGAGCTTTAATTGTAATTGAAAGAAAAACCCGTCTTGGGGAGCAGATTGAAACGGGAACCCTTATGAATGCTATCCCCAGCAAGGAGGTTTTCGGCAATATTTTCTATCCGAAAACGCCTCTCCACGACGGTGCGGTTATTATGCGTGACGGCATTATTCTTGCCGCCGCCTGCTTTCTGCCACGTCCAAAGAGCGACCTTTCCATTGACAAAAGCCTTGGTTCACGTCACCGTGCCGCTATCGGTATGAGCGAAAACTCCGATGCTGTGGTTATTGCCGTTTCAGAGGAAACAGGACAGATTTCTCTTGCAATAAACGGCGTTCTTACCCGTGATTATACACGTATGAAGCTTAAATACGCCCTTGAAAAGGAAATATTCTACGAAGACCCCGATGACGATAAGTCCAATAAGAAAGGAATTTCCTCTATTATCGGAAGGAGGAAGAAAAAGTGAAAACTCTCGAAAAATTAAGGGAAAAGTATATGACAAGCAATATTTTTCTCCTTATAATTGCGGTAATCCTTGCAATAATGCTTTGGTTTGCCATATCTCTTACCCGTTATCCCTCGGTGCAGAAAACAGTTTACAGTATTCCCGTATCTGTGGATATTTCAGGTTCTGCCGCCAGCCAGAACGGTCTGAGTGTTACTTCCTGCGATGTTAAGGAAGTAAAGGTTGAACTTTTAGGAAGCCGTACACAAATAGGTTATCTTACAAATGAAACCCTTATCGCTTATTTTGATGCGGATTCTGTTTCAACTACGGGAACAAAAAAGCTTGCGTTGAAAATCAAAAGCAGTAAGGGCGATAGCAATGTGAATTTTGAGGTGAAATCCGTTTCCCCCTCAAAGGCAACTGTTGTTTTTGATAAAATGGATACAAGGGACTTTGATGTAGTTCCAAGAACTCCCAATGTAAAAATCCCGATGCATACGTGTGTATTCCCTCGCAAATCAGCATTACAGGCCCCTCGGCAAAGCTTGATATGATTGATAAGGTTTTTGCTGTTTCCAATAAGGAAATGACTCTTGATACTTCATATGTTTTAAGCGGTGCGGAATTACAGCTTTACACTTCCGACAATGTGCTTATTGACCAGTCATCGCTGAACAGCAGTACAACGAATTTCGATATAAATATTGCTGTGCGTACACAGAAAAAAGTCGGTCTGAAAGCGGCTATTACATCAGTTCCCGAAAATTTCAATATGGATATGATAAAATTCAAGCTTTCATCGGATTCCGTAACTCTTGCCTGTGACAATAATCAGATAGAAATTCCCGATGTTCTTGAATTGGGATTTATTCCGCTTTACGAAATCAAACCGGGCTTTACACGTGCATTTACAATTGAAAAGCGGCTTGAAAATACGGAACTTATCAATGTATCCGACCTTGAATCTGTTGTGGTTACTCTTGATAACCCCGATTTAAAGGAATTGCCTCTTACAATCAACAGCGACCGAATTCGGATAAGTAATCCTCCCGACAGTTCATATAATTATAATATTATTACAAATCAGATTGATGTGGTTGTGGTGGGTTCAGCTGAATCCCTTGCGGAAATTACCGCTGAGGATATAATCGGAGAGGTTAATCTGCTTAATACAAGCATTACAGAGGACCAGTTCAATCAGGGTGTAGTGTTCTCCTGTTCGTCCTTTGATGATGTATGGATAGCCACAAATTCAAAGGTTACAATTCAGCGTACAAAGGTTGAAAAGCCAACAAATTCCACAAGATAAAACAAGACACCGTATGAACGAAATCATACGGTGTTTTTGCGTATTTTTCTATTGACGGAGAAAAAATGCGGCAGAAATAAATCCGCCGCATTATATATTAGTCGTTGTGCTTTATAAGACCGAGTGCCTTTGAAGCTTCCATAATTACTGTCGGGATAAGGAAAAGTCCCACGCAGATAAGATACTGAACAGCTGAAAGCTGTACAAGTCCGAAAATTGTACGGAGGGGAGTGAAAAGCACAATAGCAACAAGAGCAACTGATGCCAGTACAGCCTTGTTCAAAGTCTTGTTGGTGAAAATTCCTGTCTTGAAAAGTGAACGGTCACTTCTCATATTAAAGGACTGGATAACCTGTGACATAGCAAGAACGAAGAATGTCATTGTCTGACCGATTTTTAATGTTTCTTCTGTGCCGTTGTAACCGATTTTAAAGGCAGCAAGTGAGAGAATACCGAACATAAAGCCCTGTAAAATTATACGCACACCGAAACCGTTTGCGAAAAGTCCCTCATTCTTAGGCTTTGGCTTGCGTGTCATAATGTCCTTGTCAACGTCCTCCATACCGAGGGCAATTGCAGGAAGTGAGTCTGTTACAAGGTTAATCATAAGCAGCTGCATTGAAAGCAGGGGAGTTTTGTGCCACAGAAGCATTGCGAAGAATACGAGGATAACTTCACCGATGTTTGTACCAAGGAGGAATCCCACAACCTTTTTGATGTTTGCGTAGATACCTCTACCCTCTCTTACAGCGTCAACGATTGTAGCAAAGTTGTCGTCTGTGAGAGTCATATCAGATGCACCCTTAGCAACGTCTGTACCTGTGATACCCATTGCACAGCCGATATCAGCAGCTTTAAGTGCAGGAGCGTCATTTACGCCGTCACCTGTCATAGATACAACCTGGTCTTTTTTCTGCCAAGCCTTGACAATGCGGATTTTATTTTCGGGGGAAACTCGTGCATAAACGCTGATTGATTCAACCTGCTTGTCGAGTTCTTCCTCAGACATAGCGTCAAGTTCTGCACCTGTAATAGCTCTGTCACCCTCAACGAGAATACCTAAATCCTTAGCAATAGCGGCAGCTGTAATAACGTGGTCGCCTGTAATCATAACAGGTCGGATACCTGCCTGACGGCATACAGCAACGGCATCTCTTGCCTCGGGACGGGGAGGGTCAATCATTCCCACAAGACCTGCAAGAGTAAGTCCGTTTTCGATTTCCTCTGATGTAAGTTCAGCTGGAATTGTATCAATTTCCTTGTAGCCGATAGCGAGAACACGGAGAGCGTCTGCACTCATCTTCTCTGTAATTTCCTTAGCCTTTGCGATATTTCCGCCTGTGCAGCGTTCAGCCATCATATCAAAAGCACCCTTTACGATAACAATATTCTTGTCACCGAACTTGTTGATAGATGTCATAAGCTTTCTGTCGGAATCAAAAGGAATTTCGCCTACACGGTTATGCTGTGCATTGATTTCGTCCTTTGGCATACCGTTTTTGTGAGCCGCAAGAACAATTGCAGTTTCTGTGGGGTCACCGATATGCTGTTCTTCGCCATTTTCAAAAGAAACGCTGCCGTCACAGCACAAAGCACCAATCATAAGAAGCTTTTTGATGTCCTCGGGACAATTTTCATCAACGAGAACAACATCATCTGCATTGTCGATATAAGCCTTTACAACTGTCATTTTGTTCTGTGTGAGAGTACCTGTCTTATCGGAGCAGATAACAGATGCGCTTCCGAGAGTTTCAACGGCAGGAAGTCGTCTGATAAGAGCGTTTTTCTTAACCATACGCTGAACGCCGATAGAAAGAACAATTGTAACAATTGCAGGAAGTCCCTCGGGAATAGCTGAAACTGCGAGGGAGATAGCAGTCATAAAGATTTCAAGAGCAGGAATACCGTTGATAATTCCTACAACGAAGATAATTGCACAAGCGGCAAGAGCCATAATTCCGAGGTATTTGCCAAGCTGTGCAAGCTTCTGCTGGAGGGGAGTCTGTGAATCGCTTTCGTTGTCAAGGAGATTTGCGATTTTACCCATTTCGGTATTCATACCTGTGGAAGTTACAACAGCAGTTGCAGTACCATATGTAACGGAACAGCCTGAGAATACCATATTTGTTCTGTCGCCTATAGGAGCATTTTCCTCAACGGGAGCATATGCGTCCTTTTCGCTGGGAACTGATTCACCTGTGAGGGCGGATTCCTCTGATTTAAGGCTTACGCTGTGGATAAGACGGGAATCGGCAGGTACGAAATCGCCTGCTTCAAGGTGAATAACATCTCCGGGAACGAGTTCAGCGGCATCAATTACCTTTTCAACACCGTTTCTGATAACACGGGCATGGGGAGCTGATAAATTCTGGAGAGCATCGAGAGCCTTTTCAGCCTTGCTTTCCTGAACAACACCCATAATTGCGTTGAGAACAACGATAAGGAGAATGAGAACGGGTTCAAAGAATTCCTTGGGATTGCCCTCAATAATTGCAACGACGAATGAAATAACTGCCGCAATGAGCAGAATAATAATCATAACGTCCTTGAACTGCTCCAGAAAACGCTGGAGAGTAGTTTTCTTCTTTTTCTCACGGAGCTTATTTTCACCGTATTTTTCACGGTTGGCAGTTACCTCCGCATCTGATAACCCCTTTTCGACACTCACGCCATACTCGCTGAGTATCTCGTCGTTTGATTTGCTGTGTGCTGACATAGTTTACCTCCATAATATCATGTTTTACACTAACCCTCGTTAGCGTTCACATTTAATTATAGTATTTTTTGTAACAATTGTCAATGGGGAATTCGGCGTTTTGGGAGATATTACAAATAGCGGTTTATAGGGGGATTTTTATTGGTTAAGATAATAATTCTACTGTGATTTTATCATAAAACAATCACAAATTGCACCTTATGCCATTGGATTTGTCGCTATTGCTCCACCAATTATACCTTGCCAAAAAGACGAGAGCAGAAAGGAAATTTATCAAGGAAGAAAAATGCAGGAATGCTGTCGCATTTCAAGTTTTTCTGACGCAGAGAAATTTTCTTTGTGCCGAGTATTTGACGGCAAGGTTTAGTTGGTGGAGCAATACTATTTTAGGGATTGGTATAAAATGCCTCTCCATTCAGAATGGGGAGGCATTTTTAGAAATTATGATTTTACAAAAACAATGCTGTTTCAAGTGCAATATATAATTTACCCAGATTGTGATGTGCCCCGTGAAGTCCTTCAATGTCGTAACCGCTTGATTCCAGTACATCACCTGATTCAAGAAAATCATAAAGCTCCAAACCGTAGAAATCACACAAAGCCTGCACACCTGCAAGTTCCATTTCAACTGCAATACAGCCCTCTTTTCTGCGTTTTTCAACAAGTCCCACAGTTTCTCTTATCATAGAATCAGTAGTCCAGACTTTGCCCAATACATAGGGAATATTTAATTCTTCAAATATATCAGCTAATTTCTTGCTGTTTTTGATTTCGATATAGTCTGCGGGTTCAGCAAAGTAGTATGAACAACCCTCCCCACGATAGCTTTCTGTGGGAATTATGAATCTGCCTTCGGTTTTTTCTCTGTCAAGACTTCCGCAAGAACCAAACATAATAAATTTTGTGGCACCTGTCTGCCAATGTGCTTCATAGCAGAAAGCCGACGCAAGTGCAGAACCTATACCTGTTAAATAAAAAGCAATATCTCTGCCTTTATAATTCGTTTTATAGATAGTTATATCACCGTTGCAAGAACTCAGAATTCCAATCTTTTCGCATGGATAGGTATTAAGCAGGTGATTATGTATATCTATTGAAAAGATAATCAGACATATGTCTGTAATACGCTTTGGTTCGCCGTAAAAATCCTTAATGTTAATAATGGGTTCTGTTTTAATATCGTAGCAATCTGTAATCATAATATTTCTCCTTTTTTTCTTAATTATACCCGAAAAACTTCCTTTAGTCAAGAAGTTTTTACTGGTATACCGATAAAAACTTTGGAATTTAACATAGTTTTTCGGGTTTGCTGATAAAGTTTAGCTGGTGGAGCAATATAACCTATTGCGGATAAGCATTACAGGGAACCTCTACAGTTTTTTCAAAAAAATATATCCGCCCCCCCTCTTGAGCTATTGACAATTTTTTGTGTGTCGTGTATAATAAAGAAAAAATTGTATGTTCTTTTGGTATGCGAAAGAGATACAATAAATTTATGAGAAATAAAGGAGAAGATTTATGAAAAAATATATTGGAATTATGGTGCTTACGGCTTTGCTTTCTTTGACAGGATGCGGAATTGAAGTTGAGAAAATAGACAATACAGCTGAACAGACAACAGAAGCCCCAGCTGTGGGAACAACAGCAGAAACTATTATAGAATCAGAATCACAGTCAGCAACCGCAGCTCCCGAAATAACCACAACTACTGAGGCTGAAACTACTACAGTTACTCAAACAGAGCCACCTACTGAGCCTGCAACTACTGTACAAGAAACAACCGCAGCAAGTCCCAATGAGATTTTCGCCCTGAATGGACCGCTTGGACGTCATCAGGGAGTTGAGGAATTTGACAATGCAAAATTTGCGGCATCCTTTGGAGCAGGCGATTTCATCAAAAACGCTGACGGCACATTCACATTGACAACTATGATTTACCGCTATGAAATGTTCAGCGGTGAAGATATTCAATCTCTGAAAGTTGGCGATACAATCTGGTGTCTTGGCAAGAATGTTGCTGTTGAAACTATAGAAGTGCTTGACAGCGGTCTTATCATTGTAAATGGCGGCATTGAAAATGGCGGACGTTATTTTAAAACAGACGAAAATGGCTTATATTTCGAAAGCGGTATGAATGATCGCCATTCCTATTATGAAATCGGTGAAAATACCTACACTCTTTCAGCTGATTTCGTATTTACAGATAATTCTGATATGGATAACCCAAAGACATATACTGCCGAAGAACTTATGTCACTTCTTACATATGATACGCATTTTGTCAACAGTAATACAATTGTGGAAACTTCCAACGGTGTTGTAACTGCAATTGTGAGAAATTATATTCCCTAATATTGAATATAGGAGTCGGACAGAACGACAAGAATTTGACGGAGGTAAACTAATATGAATATTGAATATAAAGACACTCATAATTTTAATTGTGAAGAATTGGAAAGATTGTTTCTTTCTGTGGACTGGTCTTCGGGGCATTTCCCTGATAAACTTGTGGTCGC
>CALFMA010000045.1 GCA_937880065.1 uncultured Ruminococcus sp. | reverse complement strand
GTTTTAGAGATGCCCTATATTTAATATAATTATAAAATTCACTCTATAATTATATCATTTATGGTGAAATATGTCAACTAATAAATATGAATTTAAAATTAATATTTCATGAACTAAAAATTAATATTTCAAGGAAACATCTAAAAAAATGGCGGCAGAAATAAATTCCACCGTCCATATAATTACGTTATGCATTACGAATTGAATAAAACCACACCAACCAATAGCTAAACGCTAAAGGCTAACGGCTTTTCAACATATCAACTTGTTATTTATTCTAATTCTGAAAAATCATCAATAATCTTTGCGTCAAGCTTTTGAATTGCAATTGCGTCATCAACTGTGATACCGTTGCCATTACCCACAACGTCAGCTTGCATCATTCCGTTTTCTGACAACTGGTACTTATCGGGATTTGCGATATATTGCAGAATTGCTGCTGCATCAGCAATGGAAACAGCACTGTCATTATTTGCGTCGCCGTAGATACGAATTTGCATATCGCCCATCATTGGCGGAATAGTTGTCGTCACTGTTGTCGGCATCTCTGTTCCCATAAGAGGTGGAATTGTAGTAGTTGTTGTTGTGGTAGTTTCCTCGTCGGAGGGCATCATACCGCCTGCTATATATGTTTGTGTGGTTGTTGTAGAGGTTGGCATTTCTGTTCCCATAAGGGGCGGAATTGTAGTAGTTGTTGTATACTCATCGGGAGGCAGCGGCACTCCTGCAAGAGGTGGAACTGTAGTTGTTGTGGTAGTTTCCTCGTCAGAAGGCATCATATCTCCTTCAAGTGGTGGAATTGTAGTATCAGGATCTTCGAATTTGCTGAAAACGACTTTATCAATATTTACACGGCTATCATAATATTCAGCCCTGATAATACCGCCGTGATAAGCAGCAGGAACAGTTATTCCTATTTCTAACTCTCCGCCTGAAATATATTCAGGGTATTCCTTTACTACGGGTCCGTAAGGTGTTGGGATGATTAAGTTAAATGTAAATGGTATAGTATCTCCCTTTTTGGTAAAACTGAAAGTTACAAAATCCGCATTATTCGGATCAAATTCAAAGTAAGTATAAGTTTCGCCATTGTCGTCTGTTTCAGTTCCAACATTCAAATCTTCAGTATAAAGTTCAATGTCTTCTCCGGGGGACATAACAGGAGTTGTTGAAATAGCAGGAGTTGTTGAAACAGGCTGTGTTGATACTATTGTTCCCATAAGGGGCGGAATAGTAGTTGTTGTAGTTGTTGTTGTCAATTTTGAAACCTCAGTTCCAACTGTAGTGGTTGTAGTAGTTGTAGTAGTTGTTGTCAATTTTGAAGTCTGAGTTCCGATTGTAGTAGTTGTAGTTGCTCTAGTTGTTGTAGTGTACTCATCGGGGGGCATTGCTACGCCATCTTCGGGGGGGAATGTTACGTCTTCATCGGGGGGCATTGCTACACCTTCGTCGGGGGGCAATGTTGAACCCGGAGCTGGTGACAATCGAGTTGTAACTTTTGTAGTAGTTGCAGCTGTTGAAACCACAGTTCCAATTGTAGAATCAAGTACAGACATTGATGTGCTGTTATTCGAAGCAGCATTGGCATTTTCAGCAGGTGCAGATGCCATATTTGCAGATGCGCTTACCGAAACGGCAGCTAAAAGCGTTGCAATTTCTTTTGTGAATTTTCTCATGATTAATTACCTCCATTTTCTAGGGGTTCTATAGAAACCGGAACACAAGCGAAATTTCGTATATGACAAATATCAGTTACAAGGCGGCAAACCGCAGTAATACTTTGTGTATTGCAAGGGTTGTCAACGCAGTAAATGATATATGTCATAGGAAGCATTGCTTCGCCAATTAAAGACGGCGGAAAAGACGCAGGCAAAAAGACAAAATATCAAGGCACAAATCGCAGGCATACCGTCGTATGTCAAGATTTGTAACGCAGATAGTTTGGCTTTTCGGCAAGTATTTGACTGCTGTCTTTGGTTGGTGAAGCAATCAAGCTGTGAGGGAGGTTTTTATAGGTTCCCTTTGTTAATAATTTCAAGTGCCGTTAAAATAAGCACTTGTTCTTCCAAGCAAGCGGCTTCGGAAATGTCAGTTACTGTGCCTGTTGTTGACATTTTTCTGCAAGCACATGAATTATGACAGTAATCCACAAGCTCGCAATCGTCGCATCGCTTTGAAACCATTGAATAGTCGGGGTGTGCCTTTCTCGCTTTTTCAGCCTCAATTCCCACATAAATATTACCGCAGCGGTAATCGGGAAGATTCTGGAACTGCACACAAGGATAGAAATTTCCGTCCCAATTGATGAAAACTTTCTTTTTGCATATTTCGCAGGTACCCTTGATATTTTCCCTAATATTTTTCTTTTTTACCTCCAGCTCATACATGAAAAGGTTGTCAATTTCAGCGATTTTCCGCCATTGCTCCCTTAGCAAGTCACCGAAGCTGTCGGGGTCTTGGGGATTTGTAAAAGCGTTCATAGCCGCTGAAATTTTCTTTACTCCCTGATTTTTCAGATAGATGATATTTTCGTAAAGCTGAGGGAGGGTTTCCTCCGTATAGACAAGCTGAACGAGAGTTTCGGGCTGATATTTCAGCAGCATTTTCAGCTTTTCGTCAAGGAGCTGAGGAGAAACTCCACGGTCAGTACACTTTATGCCGTCATGTGACATATTTATAATAACATTTCGTTCAATGCCCCATTTTATGAATTCCTCGTCAAGAAGTGTTCCATTGGTGGTAATTACGAATTGCACAGCCTTGACATTTTCGCAGTAGAATCTGACAATATCCTTATAAAGCAGCGGTTCACCGCCGAAAAGATAGACCGTATGTGCGTTATTGTTGTCGTTTATGTAATCCGCAATTTTCTGCTTTATATCCTCGGTAATATTACCGTATTCGGTGTTGAGATGCCGTTCATAGCAGTAAGAGCATTTCAGATTGCATTTATTTGTAATGCTTATTGTATAATCCAAAAAAATCGCCTCCTGATAAAATACTTATATTCACTCATATTATAACATATATTACTCTGTATTTCAATAATCTGCGTATATTAACATTGCACGAAAATTCGGCTCAGATTTGCACATTATGACGGAACACGGTGTGTGAATAATTTGCTTTCTATATGTTGTGTGATTAATTTGCTTTCTATATGTCCTATATATATTAAACAACTTTACCCCCTCAATTATCGCAGTAAAATTGAAAAAATTTTTTGAAAGTTGTAAGTATATGCTAACTTATAACTATTTTACTGTAAATATGCACAATAACAGGCAGTCTTAATTGATTAATACGCCGAAAACATCGTCAAATCTACTAAATACATAAAATTTTCACACAAAACATTCAATTTTGTGCTATAATAAAATTACAATGGAGGGATAACAACTATTCTTATGAAAGGATGATTTACAATGAAGTTAACAAAGAAAATCGCTGCCGCAGCTGCCTCTGCTGCTATAGCGGTATCATCAATCCCCATGGCGGCTCTGAACACATCAGCAGCTGACCACAACTATATGGAGGCATTGGCTATGTCCCTGTATTTCTTCGATTCCAACGCTTGCGGTTCGGGAATTACAGGCGGTCCACTCACTTGGCGTGGCGACTGCCACACCTACGATGCAGAAGCTTCTGTAGGCGATTTAGACGGCTCTGCAAAGGCTTTCGTTGACCCTGACGGTGACGGAAAAGTTGACGTTTCAGGCGGTTGGCACGATGCAGGCGACCACATCAAATTCAACCTCACTATCGGTTTCGCCCTGTCAAGCCTTGGTATTTCCGACTATATCAATCCGGGAATTTACGAAAAGGCAGGCTGCCGTGACCACCTGGAATACGAAATGCGTTGGGGTGCTGACTACCTTATGAAAACAACTTTCCTCGATGATTCGGGAAAAGTCGTAGCTGTTGCTCACACCATTGCTGACGGCGGCACAGACCACTCATTCTGGTCATCTCCCGAAGTGCAGACATACGAAAGACCTATTTTCTGGCTGACTGCCAACGATAACAACTCCTCTGTAAGCTGCGAAATGGCGGCAGGTCTTGGTGCGGCTGCTTATGTATTCAAGGACTCCGACCCCGAATATTCCGCAAAATGTGCTAAATATGCAAAAGCCCTCCTTGAATTCGGCACAAAGCACGTTGGAAACAACACAGGCGGTATCGGCGGATTTTACAGCACAGATGCACAGTATCAGGACGAGGAAGCTATCGCTCAGGCTTGGCTGTGGATTGTGGGCGAAGGCGATAAGCCGACAAGAGTTCCCAAAAATAAGGACTACGGCGGCTCACAGTATGACGGCTGGGTTTACTCTTGGGATAAGGTTTGGCAGGGATATGCAACCCTTATGTACAAGGCAACAGGAGATTCTGCTTTCAGAGATGAACTTATAGTTGAAATTCAAGGTCAGAACGGTATGAAGGTCGGCACATACAACACCAACGGCTGGGGTACTTCACGTATAAACTGTGCTATTCAGATGGACGCTTACACCGTTGCCGACGGCGACCCCAACAGCGAGTACGCACAGGGTGCAAAATGGCAGCTGGACTACATTCTCGGCGATAACAACCTCGGCTACAGCTTCCTTTTGGGATTTGGCGATAAGTGGCCTGTTCATATCCACCACCGTGCGGCTAACCCGGGCGGTGACGGCATAACCTCGGCACAGAACCCTGCGGCTAAATACACAAACTACGGTATGCTCGTAGGCGGTATTGACGCTAACGGCTACGAGGACCACGCCGACAGATACCAGTATACCGAGGGGGCATTGGACTACAACGGCTGTTTTGCAATTGCAAGTGCTTGTGCAGCTAACCTTTTCGGCGGTGATGCAACTACATTTGACGCTATAAAGAATTCCGCAGCTGAAATCAATGCAGATTTTAAATTTGCTGACGAAACAGTTACCCCTCCCGAGGACAACCCTCCTCCAAGCAATCCTCCAGCGGATATTCTTTACGGTGACGCAAACTGCGACGGAAAAGTTACAATTGCCGACGCTGCTGCTATTTTCCAGTATATCTGCAATTCCGACAATTACACTCTTTCAGAAGAAGGTAAAATAAATGCCGATGTAAACGGTCAGTCAGGTATAACTCCCGACGACGGACTTACAATTCAGAAAGTCGATGCAGGTATGATTTCAGTAAATGACCTCCCTTTAACACAGTAATATTTTTACCTAATAAGTCAAAACACCGCACAGTTCATACCGTGCGGTGTTAATTCTTTAGGGCATCTCTATAGGGCATCTCTAAAAACCCGTTTGATTAAAGAAAAAGCAGATAGGTATGGCAGCTGCAAGGAAACCTTCCGCAGGCGTGCTGCCGCACTCCAAGGGAGGT